>NZ_JBSIFD010000012.1:0-205814 GCF_053615495.1 Comamonas sp. HJ-2
TAGGGTTAATGCGTGGGTCAGATTGAGATGGAAAAACCGGGGGCTAGTGGGTCACTTCTGGGTGGAAATCAACACCTTCGCTGATTTATGCAACAACGCCCTCTTAAGACCACGTCCCAAGAGGCTTTTTCTTTTGCCAGCGCTGCAATCCAGCGCCCTTGCATAATGGATCTTCCGCACAAGGCCCCGCCTGGTAACAAGAAGACCACTATGAAAGAGACACCCACCCTGACCTGGGGCGACGCACTGCTGATGGGGCACGACCCCATGGACGAGATTCACCAGGAATTCGTGCAACTGGCGGGCCGGCTCGAATGCGCCAGCGACGAGCAGCTGTCCGGGTTGCTCCAAACCATGGAGACCCATCTGCAGCACCACTTTGCCGAAGAGGACCAGTGGATGCTGAGTACCGGCTTCCCTCCGCGCGACTGCCATATCGACGAACATGCGGCCGTGCTCAAGTCGGTGGCAGAGGTCCGCGTCAAGCTCGCCGAAGGCAATGTAGCCCTTTGCCGCGATCTGACCAAGGCCCTGGTGGACTGGTTTCCCGGCCACGCCACGCATCTCGATTCGGCCCTGGCGCACTGGCTGTCCAAGCAGCGCTTTGGCGGCAAGCCCGTGGTGATTCGCCGCAACATCCTGCCTTCGGCCGAATCTCACTGAGCAGCACTGAGCAGCTCGCCCACGCGACAGCTGCGTGATGAGCGGTCTGCTAGGCTTGTGCAAAACACAAAGCACCGCACAGGAGACCAGTCCGATGAATGCATCCCCGGCAATGCATGTCCCACTGCCGCCCGGCATGACCGTGCTGGAGCGCGGCTGGCTGTCAGCCAACAATATCGTCTTTGCCGCGCAGGCCGGCGATGCCGAAGGTGCTGCCGTCATCGACACCGGCTATGTCACGCACTCCGCACAAACACTGGCGCTGATCGACAGCACGCTGGAAGGTCAGCCGCTGGCGCGCATTCTCAACACCCATCTGCACAGCGACCATTGCGGAGGCAATGCTGCACTACAGCAGGCTTATCCACAGGTTCAGACCTTTATCGCACCAGGCCAGGCCGAGCAGGTGCGCAACTGGGACGAAGCCGCCCTCAGCTACGCC
Source organism: Comamonas sp. HJ-2 (assembly GCF_053615495.1). Lineage (NCBI taxonomy): Bacteria > Pseudomonadati > Pseudomonadota > Betaproteobacteria > Burkholderiales > Comamonadaceae > Comamonas > Comamonas sp. HJ-2. The sequence continues at coordinate 1,106 of NZ_JBSIFD010000012.1, forward strand.
CCCACGGGCCAGGAATGCCCGCGCTTTGCCATCACGGGCTTGCTGCAGCCAGGCAGCACGATAGGCCTGTCGGGCCGCGACTGGCAGATCCATGCAGCCCCCGGCCATGATCCGCATTCTGTGATTCTGTTCGAGCCTGACAGTCGCATCCTGATCTCTGCCGATGCGCTATGGGAAAACGGCTTTGGCGTGGTCTTCCCCGAGATCGAAGGCATTGCCGCCTTCGACGAGGTCGCCGCGACACTGGACGTCATCGAGCGCCTGGAGCCCCGCCTCGTCATTCCCGGACACGGCGGCTTGTTTGGTGATGTGCAGGCGGCTCTGGGCATTGCCCGAAAGCGGCTGGCAGGCTTTGTCCAGACTCCGGAACGCCATGCCAGCTATGCCGCCAAGGTACTGCTCAAATACAAGCTGCTGGAGTGGCAAAGCATCAGAGTGCAGGATCTGCAGGACTGGGTTCATGCCACTCCTTATTTCGGCATCCTGCACCAGAGATACTTTGGCGCACAGACCGCACAGCAATGGCTGGAAAGCCTGATCGAGAGTCTGCTTGCCAGCAGCGCGGCCGAGCTGCGGCGCGATGCAACCGGCGCCCCCGTCCTGCTCAATCAGTGAGAAACGCTCAGTGCTGCACGGTGGCTGCAACCAGCCGCATGACCAGCGGACGCACCAACACCACGCAAGCAAAGGCCGAAGGCATGGCCAGCGCATAGGCCTTGAGCACTCGCCATCCATAGCCTGCCCCCAGGCCGCCGTTGGCAGCCACGATGATGCAGCACATGATGAAGGCCATGATCAGCGCCATGTAGAAGGCAAACACCAGGGGTGTGTAGCGCTGGTGCAGCTTGCGACGCAGTATTGCAGTGAGTCGTGAAGGCGGACCGGTCTCTTCAGTCATTCGCGCTCAGTTCCTCGTGGTGAGCGGCCTCGCCCTGCTTCCAGTAGGACGCAATCCGCATGCGCTTGGGATTGGCACCGGGCTTGGCCAGAATGCGCTTGCGCAGATCGGCCATGGCGCGATTCTCGCCTGCGGCCCAGACAAAGCCCTCGCCTTCGGGCAGTTCCAGCGCATCCACCGCATCGGCCAGCGAACTCACCCACTGCAGGTCCAGCGCTGCAGCGCTGCACCAGTGGCGTTGATCGACCTGATTGCCGATCTGCACCCGCACGATGGCGCGGCTGCCGGCCGGCAGTTCCGCCAGGCGGCGCTCCATGGCGGGCATGGCGCTTTCATCGCCCAGCAGCACATGCCAGTCCAGATCGGCGGGCACGACCAGGCTGCCGCGCGGGCCGGCCAGGCCCAGCCACTGGCCGATGGGTGCTGCGCGCGCCCATTCCACGGCCGGGCCCGAGCCATGCTCGGCGAACTCCAGCTGCAGCGTGTGGCGGGCCGCGTCGTAGTTCAGCGGCGTGTAGTCGCGCATGGTGGGGCGCTCGCCGGCTATATGGGGGCGACCGTCGACCATCTGCGGCAGATTGGGCCTGTCCATCCCGGCCTGGGGCAGGATGAGCTTGGTATGGTCGTCAAAGCCCGCGCTGACAAAGCCTGCCAGTTCGGGGCCGCCCACGGTCAGGCGGATAAAGCCGGGGCTGAGCTGCTCGCGCGCCAGCAGTTGCACATGGCGTGAGCGGAATTCGTGGCGTACACGCTGCATGATGGACACTGTCTCGGTGTTGGACATGATTTTCATTAAGTTGATAAAGTCCACGAAATATCCATTAATAAGTTGACTAAGTCAACAAACAACCTTTCCCACCATGAGTTCATCCATCGCTGCCGATGTGTTCGAGGTACTGCACGATCTGCTGCACCTGTTTCGCGCGCGCCTGCTTGAGTCGCTTGAAGCGGTGCAACCGGGGCTGACCTTCAACGAATTCCGCATCCTCATGCACACCGGTCGCCACCCCGGCATCACGCAAAAGGAACTGGTCGAGCACAGTCACACCGACAAGGCCCAGATGGCTCGCACCCTGGCCCAGTTGCAGGACAAGGGCTGGCTGGAGCGCTCTGCCAGCGAAGCCGACAAGCGCGTACGCTGCCTGCAGCTCAGCACCAGGGGACAGCAGTTGTTCGACCAGCTCAGAAGCCGGCGCGAGCAGATAGCCACCGAGCTGCTCAGCGACTTTCCTGCGGCCCAGCAGGCCTTGTTGCATGATTTGCTGCTGCAGGCCAGGGACAGCGCCCAGGCTACGCGACCGTAAAGACTCTCAAAAAAGAAGCAGCCAGTGCATGCTGTTAGATGATTTCAATGGCCTGGCACCTTGAGATATAGATAGAAAAGGCGGTAGCCGCTCTCATATCCGAAGTGAAGCGAGTGCCCGCCTATCCCGACCATGTTGCTATGCAACAACGCCAGACATGATTCTCCGTAAACTTTCGCAAAGTTATATTAAGAATCATTATCATCCTTTGCATTCGTACCCGAGTACGCTTTAGCCAGCCAGGACTTCGCCCGGACGCCACCCTCGTCCGCGCTCGCATCACAAGTGCAGACAGCCCGTACCAGCCAGCCAACTGTCTTCACTTCCAGTCCTTTCAACATGGCTCAATCCAACATCTATATCCAAAGCCGCAAGCATTCCGCGGGCCGCTTGCCTTCCTCCGCCGGTCTGGTCGCCTGCGCCACCGTGCTGGCCGGCGCCACCCTGGCAATGCCAGCAATGGCCCAGACTGCAGAAACCGCACTCAAGGAAGTCAAGGTGGAGGGCAATGCCGACACCGGCTACACGCCCGGCCAGCTGTCCTCGCCCAAGTTCACACAGCCGCTGGTCAACACCACGCAGACCGTCAACGTCATCAAGGAGCAGCTGCTGCAGGAGCAAGGCGCCACCACGCTGACCGAGGCGCTGCGCAATGTGCCCGGCGCCGGCACCTTCTACGCGGGCGAGAACGGCAACACCAGCACGGGCGACGCCGTCTATATGCGCGGCTTTGACAGCTCCAGCAGCATCTATGTGGACGGCGTACGCGACATAGGCTCGATCTCGCGCGATATGTTCAACATCGACCAGGTCGAAGTCACCAAGGGCCCGGCCGGCACGGACTATGGCCGCAGCGCCCCCACGGGTGCCATCAATCTGGTGAGCAAGCAGGCCAATCTGAACAACAGCTTCGGCGGCTCCCTGGGCCTGGGCTCGGCCAGCTACAAGCGCGCCAGCATCGACCTGAACCGCGTCATCAATGCCGAGACCGGAACGGCCGTACGTCTGAACGCCATGGCGCAGGACGCCAATGTGGCGGGCCGCAACGGCATCGAAAACAACCGCTGGGGCATTGCGCCTTCGATTGCCTTCGGCCTGAACTCGCCCACCCGCGTGTTCGTGAACCTGCTGCACATCAAGCAGAGCAATGTGCCCGACGGCGGCGTCGCCACCATCGGCCTGCCCGGCTACACCTCGCCCGACGCTGCAGGCTATGCAGGCCGCCGCGCCTTTCTGGATTCTGCAGCACGCGTCAACAGCAAGAACTTCTACGGCACGGCCTCCGACCACGACGATGTGACGGCCACCATGGCCACGCTGAAGGTGGAGCATGATTTCTCCGCCACCACCAAGCTGCGCAACACCACGCGCTGGGGCGAGACCAAGCAGGACTATCTGCTCTCGGCCATCATGGGCCAGGGCTATTCTGTGGGCGGCGTCCTTGGCAGCAATGGTCTGCAGACTCCCAACCCCGCCGATCCATCCACATGGTCAATGGCGCGGCTCATCAACACCAAGGATCAGGTCAACCGCATCCTGACCAACCAGACCAATCTGAACACCAGCCTTGCCACCGGCAGCGTGCAGCATGATCTGAGCCTGGGCCTGGAGCTGACGCGCGAGGAACAGACCAATTACGGCTTGGTGACCTCAGGCTCAGTGCCTACCCGGGTCAGCGTATACAACCCTGACTCCAGCGTCACGCTGCCTGCCTATGTACGCAACGGCGCGGACAGCAAGGGCAAGACCGACACCGTGGCGCTGTATGCCTTCGACACGCTGAAGTTCAACGACCAGTGGCAAGCCAATCTGGGCCTACGTCTGGACCGCTACAAGACCTCGTACAACGCCATGGCGGTCTGCACGGCCACCTCGACCACCCAACCCTGCGGCAGCAACCCTGCTGGCACCGTGGTGCCCACCACGTCGGACGGCCTGAGCAAATCCGGCACCTTGCTGAGCTGGAAGGCCGGCCTGCTCTACAAGCCCGCCCCCAATGGCAGCGTGTACATGAACTACGCGCTCTCGCAACAGCCACCGGGCGGCAGCAACTTTGCGCTGTCGGCCGCGGTGAACAATGCCGCCAACCCCAATATGGACCCGCAGAAGGCCAAGACGCTGGAGCTGGGCAGCAAATGGGAGCTGATGGAAAAGAACCTGATGCTCAGCGGCGCGCTGTTCCGCACCGAGGTGACCAACGAGATCGTCACCAACTCCGACGGCACCGTGGGCCAGACCGGCAAGAAGATCGTGCAGGGCCTGGAGCTGGGCGTGATCGGCCAGATCAACAAGGCCTGGGGCGTGAGCGCGGGTTACACCGTGCAGAACACCAAGGTCGACACCGGCGCCCTGGTGGCAGCCGACGCCAGCAACGGCCTGACCTATACGCCCAAGAATGCCTTCAGCCTGTGGAGCACCTACCAGCTGCCCTTCGGCCTGACGATTGGCGGCGGCGCGCGCTATGCGGGCGGCCTCAAGCGCGGCACGGACGGTGCCGTGGGCACGCCCAACCACACGGACGCCTACTGGGTGTTCGATGCCATGGCCAGCTACCGCGTGAACAAGAATCTGGACATCCAGCTCAATGTCTTCAATCTGTTCGACAAGGACTATGTGGCGGCCATCAACAAGAGCGGCTACCGCTACTTCCCCGGCATTGCACGCTCGGCCCGTCTGACGGCAAACTTCAAGTTCTGATTGGAAGTTCTCCCCCTGAGGCGCTCCGCGCCTTCCCCCTCTCTGGCGCCGAGCGCCGGAGGGGGACGACAGCCTCGCTGGGGCAGCCCTTGCTGCGCGGCGGCGCTTGCTCGCTGTCTCTTACCTGGGTCGCGCCGTCTTCAGCGACAGCGATCCACTTTCCGACCTGCAGCCTCGCCCAAGCGGGGCTTCTCCATTTCAAAGAATTTTCACCATGATGCTGCACATCCCCAATGTCCTGAGCCGCGAGCAGGTCGCCAGCATGCGTGCCGCCATAGCTGCCGCCGACTGGGTCGACGGCCGCGCCACCGTGGGCAGCCAGGGCGCCCAGGTCAAGCGCAACCGGCAGCTGCCCGAGCACTCGCCCGTAGCCCAGGAGCAGGGCCGCATCATCTTGCAGGCGCTGGCCGCCAGCCCGCTGTTCTTCAGCGCCGCCCTGCCCGCGCGCACCATGCCGCCGCTGTTCAACCGCTACAGCGACAGCGAAACCTACGGCCTGCATGTGGACGGTGCGGCACGCCGCGTCGCGGGCTCCGAGCAGTGGCTGCGCACCGATGTGTCCTGCACGCTGTTTCTCTGCGAGCCCGAGGACTACGAGGGCGGCGAGCTGGTCGTGGTTGACACCTACGGCACGCACGAGGTCAAGCTGCCTGCGGGCGATCTCATCCTCTACCCCTCCACCAGCCTGCACCGGGTCGAGCCAGTGACACGCGGCGAGCGGGTCTGCTCCTTCTTCTGGGCCCAGAGCATGGTGCGTGACGATGCACGCCGCGCCATGCTGTTCGAGATGGATCAGGCCATCACGGGCCTGCGCGAAAAATTCGGTGAAACCGAGGAAACCGTCAGCCTGACCGGCCACTATCACAACCTGCTGCGCATGTGGGCCGAGACCTGAGAACGTGTTCTGAAAGCGGCCGAGCTGCTCAGGGCCTGTGCTTTTCGGCGCAGCCGACCAGGTGGTTGTGCATGCTGGTCATGCACTGGTACATATCGCGCGAGCGGCCCGTGGCGGCCTTGCAGTCGCTGACCGTGGCCTGCGAGCGCAGCTTCACGAAGTTGCCCGCCGAGCTGTCGTACTGAGCCTGGGTGATATAGCCGCCCCTGAGGTTTTTCTGGCCGTTTTCCAGCATGGTCTCGATCTGGCTGCGGATGTTGTCCACCGCCAGCGCGCAGTTCAGCGCCACCTCCTTGCCGTCGACCTTTCTCAGGCCCTGGGCCAGGCCGTCGGCCATTTCCTGAGCGCCCTTGGGCAGCTTCCTGGTGCCGTCGGGATTGCGTGTCTCCGGTCCTTCGCCAAAGCGCCCCGCGCCCGCACCGGAGCTGCCGTTGGGCGAGACCTTGACCTGCGATGCATCCGCCTGCTGCGGCGGCAGCTGCGAGCCGTAATGCGTCTGCCCTTGCGCATCCACCCATTTGTAGACGGGCTGTGCCACCAGGGCACCGGCCCAGACCAGTCCCAGCGTGGCGATGAGCACGCGGCCTTTTGCTGCTGACATTGCGACTTCTCCTCACTCACTGCTGGCCTGCCATGCGCAGAACCGGTATTTGTAAAGAAGTGTAAACAATAATCAGCAATATGAAAACAGGAGCTGCCTGCGCTTTTTCGTCCATGGTTTCAGACATAAAACAGTTTGAAACCTATGATTGAACTGCGCTGACAGCTCCTGATTCAGAAGCTCATGCCGCTTGTAAAGCGCTCAGCCTCAGAACTTCATGTTCGCCGTGATCCAGAAGGTACGACCGGCCTGGGTCACGCCCGACACACTCTGGCCGCCCTGGAAATAGCTGTTCACCCAGGTCGGCGTGCCGTTGACGCTCACCTGCTGATACTTGCGGAAGTCCTTGTCGAACAGATTGAAGATGCTGGCGTTGATGCTCAGGCTCTTGTTGACCTGATAGCTGCCTCCCAGATGGAACAGCGCATAGCCCTTGATATCGCCCACGGCGTCATACACGTCCCTGTTGGCCTTGCTCAAGTTGTCGTAGGAGCCGCTGAAGCGCGGACTCTTGCCACGGTACTCGCCGCGCGCCCACAGGCGCCACTGGCTGCTCGGGGTCCAGTCCAGCTGGGCGCTGGCAATATGCTTGGCGGTGTTGGCCAACTGGCCGTTCTTGACGCCTTTTTCGATCACCTCGCTATTGGTCCAGGTGTAGCCGGCCTTGACGGCCCAGTCCTTGGCCAGCTGGGCGCGGCTGCTCAGCTCCAGACCCCAGGTCTTGGCCTTGTCCACATTGATGGAGTAATCGGCCGTGGGGTTGTAAGCGCAGCTGGAGATGTAGACTGAGCCAGGCTTTTTAGGATCGCAAGAGCCGCCCGAGGCGATCTTGTCCTTGACATCGTTATGGAAGAAGGTGGCCGCGCTGGTCCAGCCCGCCTTGTTGTCGAACAGGGCCGACAGCTCCACATTGGTGCTGGTCTCGGGCTTGAGGTTGGGGTTGCCGATGCTGATGGTCTGGCCCTGGCCGGTCACGCCGCTGACACCGTCGATCAGCTGATTCAGGCGCGGAGCCTTGAAGCCCTGGCTCACGCCGCCCTTGAAGGTCCAGTTCGTCGTCGCATCCCAGACCAGATAGGCGCGCGGGCTGAACTGGCCGCCAAAGGCATCATGGTGGTCATAGCGGCCGCCCAGCGTGGCGGCCAGACCCTGGCGCAGACGCCATTCGTCCTCGACAAACAGCGACCACATGGTCTGCTTGTGGCTTTGCGGCAGCAGGCCGTCCTTGAGCTTGGCATCCCAGAACTGGCCGCCCACGGTCAGCATATGAGCATCGCCCACGGGGGCCACCAGCTTGCTGTCCAGCACCAGATTGGTGGTCTTGAGCTCGCGATCGGCGCCAGCACGCGGGTCGCCCTTGGGCACCGACGCGCCGGGGATGGTGCGGCCAATGGTCTCGGTTTCGGTATGCATCAGGCTGCTTTCCAGCGTGCCGAAGCCCAGACGGCCGGTATGACCGATGCTGACCTGATCGCGGTTGAAACGCAGCGCATCGCGATAACCGGGCTGCGAACCAGGCTTGGCAACCGCATCGCGATTGCCCAGACGGCCATCTTCGTTGTTGTACCAGGTGCGAGCCTGGTCCACATCCAGCCAGATGTCGTGATAGCGGCTGGGCGTCAGCGTCAGCTTGGCACCCAGGCTATGCTGGCGGCTTTGCGCCGGCGCGGGGTTGCGTGCACCGGCGGGCTGTGCGGCGCCTGGGGCCAGCACCCAGTCGGCGGCATCGCGGTTGAAGGTGCTGCCGCGCACGGCCAGACCCAGCAGATCCTGCTTGATGGGGCCGTTGATGTAGAAGCTGCTCTTGTACTGGTTGCCCCATTCGCTGTCTTGCGGAATGCCGGCGCCCACGCTGACTTCGCCACCCCACTCCTTGCTGACCTTGCGCGTGATGATGTTGATCACGCCGCCCATGGCGTCCGAGCCGTAGAGCGTGGACATGGGGCCGCGAATGACTTCGATGCGCTCGATGGCCGACATGGGCGGCATGAAGCTGGTCAGTGCGGCGCCGAAGCCGTTGGGCGTGACGTCGCCCGCCACGTTCTGGCGGCGCCCGTCGATCAGGATCAGCGTGTAGTCGCCGGGCATGCCACGGATGCTGATGTCGAGGCCGCCGGTCTTGCCGGTTCCGCCCATCACATCAATGCCTTCCACGCCCTGCAGGGCTTCGGCCAGATCGCGGAAGTTCTTGGTCTCCAGCTCCTGGCGCGTCACGACGGAGATGGAGGCCGGGGCATTTTTCAGCTCTTGCTCGAAGCCGGAGGCAGAGACCACCACCTCCTCCATGGTGGACTCCCTGGCTTGTGCAAAAGCATTGCCGGCGCATGCGGCGGCAGCGGCCAGGGCCAGTAAACGGGGTTGCCAGCGAATGTGGCGGGCACGGCTGAGAGCTGCGTTGGACATGATGACTCCTCGGCCTGCCTCGGGCAGGTCGTTCACAGATACGGATAGGAAGCGGCGGCCCGGGGGGCCTTCTGGACAGCTGGCAGGCAGCTAAAGGGAGACAAAGCCGAGGTTGTATGTGACGTTATGGGCTCTGACGGTTGCAATTATGTACTTTTGTAAACGCAAACCAGTCTCATTCGCCATATGTTTGTAGGTTATTCACCTACATGGGACTTTGCGTGCTATTTCACGCGCGCCTCGGCGCGGGTCTTGTTTGAGCACTTGAAGAGTTCAATAAAAAAGCGCTCCACACCTTTCAGGCAGAGCGCTTTTCACTATCATTAAATGAGCAATCAGCTCATCGAAACAACCGCCTATGGCAAGTCCTTCATGGTTTCGGGATCATTGGCCGGACGCGGGCCTATGGTGCCCAGACGGCTTTTGAGCGACTGAGGCTGGCCGGTGATCAGCGCCGCATAGTTGGTGGTGTTGGAGAGTACCTTCTTCACATAGTCGCGGGTCTCGCTGAAGGGCACGTTTTCGGCCCAGATGGCGGCATCCAGCGTGGGGCCGTTGCGCCAGTTGCGCGGGCGGCCCGGGCCGGCGTTGTAACCCGCGGCAGCCAGCGCCATCGAGCCTTCGAAGTCGTCCAGCGCCAGCTTGAGATAGGAGGTGCCGATGGTGATATTGGTGTCGCGGTCGTTGATCATGTCGGGCGTGAAGCCCGTCATGCCGATCTTTCTGGCCGTCCAGCGCGCCGTGGCCGGCATCACCTGCATCAGCCCCGAAGCGCCCACGCCCGAGCGTGCATCCATGATGAAGCGGCTCTCCTGACGGATCAGGCCGTAGACATAGGCCGGGTCCAGCCCGATATTGCGCGACTTGGCCAGCACCGTGTCGTGATAGGGCATGGGAAAGCGCTGCTTCCAGTCGGCAAAGGTCTTGGTGCGCTCGCTGGTGTTGATGCAGCGATCCCAGACCTGGCGCTCGCAGGCCAGATCGGCGGCCGCATACAGTTCGCGATCTTCCATGCCTCCCGGCTGGTGCAGATTGGTGGAATAGTTCCACTCGCGCACGCCTTCGCTGCGCAGCCCCATGCCAATCGCATACAGGCTGCGGCTCAGGCCGGGGTTGCTGCGCGCCGCCGCCTTTTCCTGCGCCGTCAACGGTGCGGGCGCGGGCGGCACGGTAATGCGCTGGCCGATTTCCTCCAGCGCCAGCTGCTCGTAGAAGCTGCTGCTGCCGGCCGTGTCTTCCAGCAACTGGCGGGCTTCGGCCTTTTCCTCGGCATTGGGGCGGCCCGCCAGCATGGCCTTGGCCTTCCAGTAGGCCCAGGTCGGGTCGGTGCGCTCCGGCCCCATGGCGTCGATGGCGCGGCGCACGGCCTTCCAGTCGCCGGCGCGCAAGGCGGCGCGGGCCTTCCAGCCCAGCAGGTCGTCGCTCAGGTCCTCGTTGCGGCGCACCTTGCCGAAGTAGTTGTTGGCATCGGGCGAGAGCTTGAAGGCGGCCTGCTTGCCGGCCACGGCCCAGGCCCAGTTGCGCTCCTCGCCGTTGAGCTGGGCGCCCCAGCCGCCTTCGATCTGGGTGGCGGCCGCATCGGGGTCGCTGGCCGCCATGCGAATCAGGGCCAGCAGGGCCAGCTCCTTGCGCTCGCGGCCGCGCGCCTTGCTCTGGCCTGCCAGGTATTTGGCGGGCGAGGCAAACACCAGTGCCACCTGGTCGGCGGCCTCGGGGGCGACGATGGCCACCGCATCACGGGCCGCCTTCTGGCGATTGTTTTCGGTAGCCACGCGGGCACGGCGCCAGACATCGGCGTCGGTGATCAGCTTGTTCGAATACAGCTGGCCGGCGGCCGTGGTGCAGCCGTCATCGGCATCCTTCTGTGCCAGCCACAGATCGCGTACCTGCTGGCCCACATTGGGCGCGCCCCGGCCTTGCAAGGCATCGGCGAGCAGGGCGTAGCAGGTGACGGACTTGTCGTCGCGCATGCGGAACCTGGGATAGACCTGGCTGAAGGTGTTCCAGTCGCGCTGCTTGCCCAGCAGCAGCAGCCAGTCGTTGCGCAAGCGGTCTTCCTGATAGGTGCCGGCATAGCGGTTCAGAAAGCCCTGGATTTCATCGGGCGAGGCGGTTTCCAGACGGTTCTTGAGTTCCCAGTAAGCGGCCCAAGGTTCGAGGGGGTGACCGGCAGCCTGAGGCAGGAGCTGGGTCAGCGCCGTCTGATTGCGACTGCGGAATGCTTTTTGCATATCCAGCAACACGGCGTCGCCCGAGTTTTGTGCCTGCGCAAACGGAGCAGCTACAGTCAACAGGGAAGCCGCACAAAGCGGTGTCAAAATCTTCAGCCAGTGCATGGAGGAAATTATCCGATGGACAAAGCAGCGTTACGCCGCAAGTTGATTGAACTGCGCCTCAACCTTCCAGATCGCCTGCAACGCGCCGATGCGCTGCAGCAGGTGATGCGCTTTTGGCTGATGGAGCGGCCCGATACCGTGATTGGTGCCTACTGGCCCATCAAGGGTGAATTCGATCCGCTGCCAGCCCTGCATCGCTGGAAGGAAGATGGCGAGCTACAGGGTACTCCACAAAGGCGCAGGATCGGGCTGCCGGTGATAGACAAACAGCGCAAGACGCTGAGTTTTCACGCCTGGTACCCCGGTTGCCCGATGGAGGAGGACGCCTATGGCATTCCCAAGCCCAAGGATACCGAACTGCTGGTGCCCACGCTGCTGTTTGTCCCCTGCGTAGGCTATGCGGCCGGCGGCTACCGCCTGGGCTATGGCGGCGGTTTCTATGACCGCACGCTGGCCGAGCTGAGCCCGCGCCCCTTCACCGTGGGCCTGGGCTACACCAATGGCTATGTCGATGACTTCCAGCCCGAGGCCCATGACCAGCCGCTGGACGCCATCCTCAACGACAACGGCGTAGTCTGGCCCGTCTAACCTTTGAATCGCTTTGCCATGAGTCGTCCCCGCAAGAACATTCCCCAGCGCCGCTACCGCCAGCGCCCGCCACTGACCGTGATGCAGCTGCCGCTCACGCACCCCGAGGTGCTGCGGCTGCAAGCACATATGCGCCGCCATGGCGCGCTCGGCCTGACACCGCGCCAGCACGATGCCATCTGGGACTTTCTGTTCGAGCGCCCCGAGAGCCAGGCCTGGCTCAGCCAGATGACGGCGCAGATTCAGGCCGGGCAGATCGCCACGCGGCCCAGCGCCTGAGTCGGATCCATAGCGCAGATGCTCCTCATTAAGGAGCATCTACCGCATTTATCAAAAGGACTTCAAAGCAAAAATGCCTTGAAGTCCTTTTTTATCAAGCGCAAGAAGCTATCAATTTCAAGCTGACTGGCTGGCGCGCCAGTTGTGCCAGCCCGATGCACGCAGCTCGCAAGCCGGGCAGCTGCCACAGCCATAGCCCCACTCGTGCAGCGCATCGCGCGTGCCCTGATAGCAGGTATGGGTCTCGGTGCGGATCAGCTCCACCAGTTCGCTGCCGCCCAGGTCCTGGGCCAGTTGCCAGGTCTGGGCCTTGTCCAGCCACATCAGCGGCGTATCGATGCGCAGCCGGCGCTCCAGGCCCAGGTTCAGCGCCAGTTGCTGGGCCTTCATGGTGTCGTCGCGGCAATCGGGGTAGCCCGAGTAATCGGTCTCGCAGACGCCGGTGACGATCACCGTCAGCCCGCGGCGATAGGCCAGCGCGCCGGCCAGCGTCAGAAACAGCAGATTGCGGCCCGGCACAAAGGTGTTGGGCAGGCCGTCGGCCTGCATGGCAAAAGCCACATCCTCGGTCAGGGACGAGCCGCCGATCTGCTTGAGCACGTCGAGCGACAGCACATGGTCCTCGCCCAGACGCGGCGCCCATTGAGGAAAGCGCCGGGCCAGCTGCTCGCGCACACCGGCGCGCACCTGCATCTCCACGCTGTGGCGCTGGCCGTAGTCAAAGCCCAGCGTCTCCACGCGCTCGAACATGGCCAGGGCCTGGGCCAGGCAGGTGGTCGAGTCCTGGCCGCCCGAGAACAGCACCAGCGCGCCCTTGTGGTGACCGGCCCCGGCCACCTGAGCGGCCGGGCTTGCAGAAGAAGTCGAAGTATTTGCCATAGTGCTGCAATTACATCATCCGCCGCGCCGCCGAGACATGACTGTGGAATCAAAACACACAGACCGTCAGGCCCAAGCTTGATAAGCTGCTCGACAAACCACACAGGAGTCCGCCATGAAGCTCTATATCGGCAACAAGAATTACTCGTCCTGGTCCATGCGCCCCTGGGTGCTGATGCGCCAAAGCGGCATCAGCTTCGAAGAGCTCACACTGCGCTTTGACAGCTTTGCGCCCGACTCCAGCTTCAAGCTGCAGGCGCTGGCACTCGCACCGACCGGCAAGGTGCCGCTGCTGGTCGACGAGGGACTGATCATCTGGGACAGCCTGGCCATCTGCGAATACCTGGCCGAGCGTTTTCCCGACAAGCATCTGTGGCCGCAAACCGTGGCCCAGCGCGCCCGCGCGCGCAGCCTGGTGGCGCAGATGCACAGCGGCTTCGGCGCGCTGCGCAGCTTCTGCCCCATGAATATCGAAGCCCAGTTGCAGGAAACCGGAGCCCGGCTCTGGGCCGAGCATGCCGATCTGCGCAGCGATGTCCAGCAACTCGAAGAGCTCTGGACCCCGCTGCTGAGCGCTGCCAGCGGCCCCATGCTGTTTGGCCAGTTCAGCATTGCCGATGCGTTTTTTGCGCCAGTGTGCATGCGCATCAACAGCTACGGCCTGCCGACCTCGGCCCCCGTGCGCGCCTATGTGCAGCGCGTCACCCAGTTGCCAGCCACCCAGGAATGGATTCAGGCCGCGCTGGCCGAGCAGGACTTTCTGCAGTTTGAAGAGCCCTATCGCCAGCAGCGCTGAGGCCTGGCTCCCGCGATTGCGGTATCTGCAGGCCGGCTCGCAGCCACTACCATTGCAGCATGAGTGAATTCAAGGTTTTCAAGGTAGGCGGTGCGGTGCGCGATGCATTGCTGGGCCTGCCCGTCAACGATACGGACTGGGTGGTGGTTGGCGCCACGCCGGAGCAGATGAGCGCGCGCGGCTTCGTGCCCGTGGGGCGCGACTTTCCGGTGTTTCTGCACCCCCGGACCCATGAGGAATATGCGCTGGCACGCACCGAGCGCAAGAACGGCATGGGCTATCGCGGCTTTGTGGTCCACACCGCCGCCGATGTGACGCTGGAAGAAGACCTGGCGCGGCGCGATCTCACCATCAACTCCATCGCCGCTCCCGCAGACTGGACAGGCAACGGCAACCTCGAAGATCTGGTGGATCCCTACCACGGCCAGCAGGATCTGAAGAATCGCGTGCTGCGCCATGTGACCGATGCCTTCCGCGAAGACCCGGTACGCATTCTGCGTCTGGCCCGCTTTGCGGCGCGCTTCACCGATTTTTCCGTCGCGCCCGAGACCATGGAACTCATGCGCGAGATGGTGGCGGCCGGCGAGGTCGATGCCCTGGTGCCCGAGCGCGTGTGGCAGGAAATCAGCCGCGGCCTGATGGAGGAGCGGCCCTCGCGCATGTTCGAGATCCTGCGCGAATGCGGGGCGCTGGTCCGGCTGCTGCCCGAACTCGACAAGCTCTGGGGCGTGCCCCAGCGCGCCGAATACCACCCCGAGATCGATTGCGGCGTGCATGCCATGATGGTGCTGGACATGTCGGCCCGCTTGCAGGCACCGCTGTCCGTGCGTTTTGCCTGCCTCTGCCATGACTTCGGCAAGGGCACCACTCCGACCGATGTGCTGCCCCGCCATATCGGCCATGAGCAGCGCAGCGCCCGCCTGCTGCTGCAGGTCTGCGAGCGCTGGCGCGTGCCCAACGACTGCAAGGAGCTGGCCGAGGTCGTGGCGCGCGAGCATGGCAACATCCACCGCAGCCACGAGCTCAATGCCGCCGCCCTGCTGCGGCTGCTCGAGCGCTGCGATGCCATACGCAAGCCCCAGCGCTTCGAGGAAGCCCTGCAGGCCTGCGAATGCGACGCGCGCGGACGTCTGGGCTTTGAAGATGCGGCCTATCCGCAGCGCCAGCGCCTGGGCAATGCCCTGAAAGCGGCTCTGGCCGTGGAAACCGGCCCGGTGGCCCAGGCCGCAGCGCAGCGCGGCCTCAAGGGCAAGGCCATCGGCGACGCGGTGAGCAAGGCGCGCGAGCAGGCGATTGCCGCCTATCTGGAAGACGGCGCCTAGCCGCCCGCGCGCCGAGGTCCAGAAGGCAGGGATGGGCGCAGCTTGAGTTAAGTCAAAGAAGGTATGCTGCAGCCATTGCACAGTACGAGACGGCTACGGCGGTTCGCTCCGCCCGGGCCATGCAGCGGGTCACGAAGCCCGCTGCAACACCCATTCCATACCGGTATGGTTCTTTGACGGGCAAGTGTCCGGCCCACAGGCCACGGCCTTGCCCTCTTGCTTCAAGGAGGTGCTCTGATGTCCTTACCCCAGACCATGAAAGCCGCCGTGGTGCGTTCCTTCGGGAAGCCGCTCACGATCGAAGAAATGCCGGTCCCTCGACCGGCAGACGATCAGATCCTCGTCAAGATTGCCGCCTCCGGCGTCTGCCACACCGATCTGCATGCGGCCGAAGGCGACTGGCCCGTCAAGCCTCATCCGCCCTTCATTCCCGGCCATGAGGGCGTGGGCCATGTGGCTGCGGTGGGCAAGAACGTCAAGCATGTCAAGGAAGGGGATCGCGTGGGCGTGCCCTGGCTGCACAGCGCCTGCGGCTTCTGCCGCCACTGCATAGGCGGCTGGGAAACCTTGTGCGAATCTCAGACCAATACCGGCTATTCGGTCAATGGCGGCTTTGCCGATTACGCACTGGCCGACCCCAACTATGTGGGCCATCTGCCGTCCAATGTGAGCTTTATCGACGTCGCTCCCGTGCTCTGCGCCGGGGTCACGGTGTACAAGGGCCTGAAGGTCACCGACGCCAAGCCCGGCGACTGGGTGGTGATTTCCGGCATCGGCGGCCTGGGCCATATGGCCGTGCAATATGCCAAGGCCATGGGCTTCAATGTCGCGGCGGTCGACATCGACGACAGCAAGCTCGCGCTGGCGCGCCAGCTGGGCGCAACCGTCACCGTCAACGCCATGAACACCGACCCGGCGGCCTATCTGCAAAGAGAGATTGAAGGCGCCCACGGCGTGCTGGTCACGGCCGTGTCGCCCAAGGCTTTCGAGCAGGCTCTGGGCATGGTGCGTCGCGGCGGCACGATTTCGCTCAACGGCCTGCCGCCCGGCGACTTTCCGCTGCCGATCTTCTCCATGGTGCTCAAGGGCATCACGGTACGCGGCTCCATCGTCGGCACGCGCCTGGACCTGCAGGAGTCGCTGGACTTTGCCGCTCAGGGCAAGGTCAAGGCCACCGTATCCACCGATAAGCTGGAAAACATCAACGACATCTTTGCCCGCATGCACGAAGGCAAGATCGAAGGCCGCGTGGTGCTGGACATCGCCGCCTGAGCCAGGCTAACCGGCCCCGAACCGGGGCCGGGTGAACGGGCCCGCTCGCGCGAAGCCGCCGCTCAGATCACCGAGCGCACCCAGCGCACGATCTCCGAGGCAGGCAGGGCCCCGGAGATGCGTGCCAGTTCCCTGCCTTCCTTGAAAACCACCATGGTCGGAATGCTGCGAATGCCCAAGGGTGCTGCGGCCTGTGGATAAGCCTCGGTATCGAGCTTGGCCAGTTGCGCCTGCCCCGCCAGCTGCTGGGCCGCCTGGGCAAAGGCCGGCGCCATCATGCGGCAGGGGCCGCACCAGGGAGCCCAGAAATCCACGACCACGGGCAACTGGCTGCGGCCGGTGTGCCGGGCAAAGCTGTCGTTGTCCAGCGCCACGGGCTCGCCCGTCACCAGCGGCTGGTGGCAGCTGCCGCAATCGGGCTGATTGCCCAGTTGGTCGCTGGCAATGCGATTGGTGGTGTGGCAATGAGGACAGACGTAGTGCAGGGATTCGGACACAGGGGCAACCTTTCTAGGATTTACGCAAAAAAGAATGCGACAACGGCCTGCCTCCTGGGACAGTCGCCTTGCCTGAACCCGCTTTGCGCAAGTCGTACTTTCTTTGGCAATGCCTGACGGTGCCAGCAGGCACTGCTCGGGCTCAGGTCCGTATGTGCAGCCAAAGCCTGCAGATTCAAGTCGGCCAGCCTCAGAACGTGTTTACGCTCTCAGAGCTTCACAAAGCGGGCAATCAGCGCCGCCACCACGCTGAGCAGCACCGTACTGGCCACGGGCAGAAAAAATTCCTTGCCGAACAGCCGGAAACGGAAGTCGCCGGGCAGACGCCCCAGCCCTATGCGCTGCAGCCAGCCGTGCAGCCCGTTGACGAGCAACAGGGCCAGAAAAATGACGATCAACCAGCGAATCATGAGACCGCAAGTATAGGGGCGCACTGTCCTGACGGCCTGCGCGCCCATGCTGTCAGGCAGCCATTCCGTTTATGCATGACATGCTTCCCAAAGATTGATTGACCTCAATTCCCCCCTCTGCCCATGATGTCCAAGCCCTGCGCCATGCAGGGACCGGGCCCATGCGTCTGCCGTCACGGCCCGCCAACAACAAACAACGAGACATACCGTGCCCCAGACCTTTTCACGCAAACAGTTTCTTCTGACCGCAGCGCTGCTGGGCGCCAGCCTGGCCCTGCCGGCGGCTGCCGACAGCTTCCCCAATCGCCCGCTCAAGCTGGTCGTGCCTTTCTCGCCCGGCGGCAATACCGATGTCGTGGCGCGCCTGGTCGGCCAGGGTCTGGCCGAGGCCCTGGGCCAGCCGGTCGTGGTGGAGAACATCCCCGGCGCCAACGGAGCCATCGGAGCCAGCCGCGTCGCAGCCGCCGCCAATGACGGCTACACGCTGCTGTTCGGCACGGCAGGCACGCAGGCCATCAATCCCAGCCTGTACCGCAATCTCAGCGAGAAAAGCCTGGACGACTTCGAGTACGTGGCTCTGGTGACCTCGATTCCCAATGTGCTGGTGGTCAACGAATCGAAAACACCGGTCAAATCGGTGGCCGAGTTGGTGAGCTACGCGCGCGAGCGCCGCACCGGCATGAGCTATGGCTCGCCGGGCATGGGCTCCACCGTGCATCTGTCGGGCGAGCTGCTCAAGAGCGCCGCCAAACTGGACCTGGTTCACGCGCCTTACAAGGGCAGCGCTCCGGCGCTCACCGATCTGATCGGCGGCCAGATCGATTTCATCTTCGAGAACATCACGCCGGCACTGCCCTTCATCCAGGGCGGCAAGCTCAAGGCGCTGGCCGTGACCTCGGCCGAGCGCCTGCCGCAGCTGCCTCAGGTCCCGACCATGAAGGAAAGCGGCTTTCCGTCCTTTGTCACCGCCACCTGGAACGGCGTGCTGGCCCCCAAGGGGACACCACGCGCCGTGGTCCAGCGACTTGAAGCGGCCACGCTCAAGGTGGCCAGCAGCCCCGAGTTCAAGGCCAGGGTCGCAGCCCTGGGCGGCGAACCTCGCCTGCTCGGCTCAAGCGCGTTCCGCGACTTCACGCGCACCGAGTACAAGCACTGGGGCAGCATCATCCAGGCCGCCAAGCTCGAAAAGCAGTGAGCTCGGCTGGCACGCAGACGCTATAGCCGGTGCGTGCGGTCGCCCTGCACAAAGCCCAGCGGCGTCCAGGGCTCCACGCCCTTGGACAGGGCAACGACCTTGAACAGCTCGCCCATCTCGTGCTCCATGACCAGCTTGGAGGCCATGGAGCGGGCCTTGATGCCGACCGCATCGAGCTTGGGCGCAAGTCCGCAGTTGATGAGAAAGTGCGCCTGATTGGTATAGCCCAGCACGTCGAAGCCCGCATCCTGGGCCGCCACGGCCGTGCCCGTGAAATTGACGTGAGCCGTGATGTCCTTGAGGCCGACCAGCACCAGCGGATCGTTGTCCACCTGATGCTGGTAGTGGCAGACCAGGGTCCCCATATGGCGCTGCTCGTGGTAGTACTCGCTCTCGCCAAAGCCGTAATCGATGAAAAAAGCGGCACCGCGAACCAGACGCTCGCCCAGGGTGTGGATAAATGCCTCGCCCTGGCGGTGGATTTCGGTCAGAAAATCATGCGGTCCGCCGATATCCACAGGCGGGCGCAGTTCGGTGGGACGGTCTTCCCAGGCAAAAGCCGCCTCATCGCCGCCTGCACCGAGCACCACGCCGCGCTCATGCCATTGGCCCCGGGTGCGCTGCAGCAGCTGCACCGGCATGGCATCCAGCACCTCGTTGCCGATGATCACGCCTTCCATGGCCTCGGGCAGCGCATCCACCCAGCGCACCAGATGTTCGTACTTGGCCAGCGCCAGCTTCTGGCGCGCGCGCAGCGTTCCCGAGAGATCGACGATGGTGTAGCGCTCTGGCAACGCACCCTGAGCCGCCAGCTCGTCGAGGATCTGCAGCGCCAGCGCGCCGGTTCCCGCGCCGAACTCCCAGATCTCGCGGGTATTCGTTTTTTGTAGCGCTTCCCGTAACTGGGACGCCACCAACTGGCCAAAAATAGGCGAAATCTCCGGCGCCGTCACAAAGTCGCTGCCCGACTCCGGCATGGCGCCGAACTTGGCCGTCTCATTGGCGTAATAGCCCAGGCCCGGTGCATAGAGCGCCAGCTCCATGAAACGGTCGAAAGGCAGCCAGCCGCCCACGGCGGCAATCTCCTTGGCAATGCGGGATTGCAAGGCGCTCGTTAAACTTGAGGGTTCTGTCGTCACAACCCGCATTTTCCACGAATGTCCTCACCCGCCCGACCACGCACAGTATTGGTGACCGGTTCCGCCCGTCGCCTTGGACGTGACATGGCCCTGGCCCTGGCCCGCGCGGGCTGGCAAGTGGCTGTGCACTATCGCGACTCCCGCGAGCAAGCCATGCAGACCGTGGCTTCCTGCGCGCAGTTGTCGGGCGACAGCGCGGCTTTTGACGCGGACTTCTTTGACGAGGAGTCCGTGCGCTCGCTGGTGCCGCGTGTGGTGGAGCGCTTTGGCCGCATCGACGCCGTGGTCAATAACGCCTCGCTGTTCGAACATGACGATGCCCAGAGCTTCAGCTATGTGGCGCTGGAAGCACACCTGCGCAGCAACACGGGTGCGCCCATATTGCTGTCCCAGGCTCTGCACGCCCATGTGCAGGAGCGCGTGGCGGCGGGCGAAGAGTCGGCCCAGGGCGCCGTGGTGAATGTGCTGGACCAGAAGCTCTGGAACCAGAACCCCGATTTCCTGAGCTACACCCTCTCCAAGGCGGCTCTGGAAGCCGCCAACACCATGCTGGCCCTGGCGCTGGCTCCACGCGTGCGCGTGGTGGGCGTGGCGCCGGGCCTGACGCTGACCAGCCATATGCTGAGCCAGGAAAAGTTCGAGGCCCTGCACGCCATGAGCCCGCTGGGACGCTCCTCCTCGTCCGAGGACATTGCCGCCGCCGTGTGCTTTGCACTGGAAAACCGATCCATGACGGGCACCACCATGCTGGTCGATGGCGGCCAACATTTACAGCGCTTCGAGCGCGATTTTTCGATGATGTGAGCCCGTCGAGGCCGCACCCTTTTCCATGACTTCCACTTCCGGACAACAGATTCTCACGCTCACCGGGCTGCGCTTCGACGCGAGCCTGGGGATTCTTGCGCATGAGAAACAAGAGCCTCAGCCGATCCAGGTCGACGCCGAACTCAATCTCGGCCCCCAGCCCCTGGCTCCGCGCGATGACGACATCCTCCATGTGCTGGACTACCGCAAGGTGCGCCAGATCATCATCGACGAATGCACCTCAGAGCATGTGAACCTGCTCGAGAGCCTGATCGGAAAGTTGGCCCAGCGCCTGCTGCAGCTGCCCGGCGTGCGCGGCGTGCGTGTGAAAATTGCGAAGCTGGAAATTTTTGACGACTGCGAAGTAGCCATTCGCATCGAAACCGGACAATGGTGAACCCCATGAATGCAGTAAACGACAACCCCTGGATTGCCGAAGAGGCAGAAGCCGCCGATGCTGCGGCCGCAGAGAACGCCAACGGCGAAGAAGCCGCCAAGCCCGGCAAGATCAAGATCGAGCGCGAACAGATCAAGCTCGAGAAGCGCCTGTGCCGCGAAGTGGGCAAGGCCATCCTCGACTACAACATGATCGAGGAAGGCGATCGTGTCATGGTCTGCATGTCCGGCGGCAAGGACAGCTACACCCTGCTCGACATTCTGCGCAAGCTGCAAAAGCGCGCACCCGTGAAGTTCGACATCGTGGCCGTGAACCTGGACCAGAAGCAGCCCGGCTTCCCCGAGCATGTGCTGCCCGAGTACTTCCAGAGCATCGGTGTGGACTACCACATCGAGAACCAGGACACCTACAGCGTCGTCAAGCGCGTCGTGCCCGAAGGCAAGACCACCTGCGGCCTGTGCTCGCGCCTGCGCCGCGCCATCCTGTACAAGGTGGCCGACCAGCTGGGCTGCACCAAGGTGGCCCTGGGCCATCACCGCGACGACATCGTGCAGACCATGATGCTCAATATGTTCTACGGCGGCCGCATGAAGGGCATGCCGCCCAAGCTGGTCAGCGACGACGGCAAGCATGTGGTGATCCGCCCCCTGTGCTATGTGCCCGAGAAGGACACGACGCGCTGGGCCCAGTACCAGAACTTCCCCATCATTCCCTGCAACCTCTGCGGCAGCCAGGACGGCCTGCAGCGCGTGGCCGTGGGCAATATGCTGCGCGAGTGGGACAAGAAGTTCCCCGGCCGCATCGAGAGCATGTTCCGCGCCATGGGCAATATCGTGACCACGCACATGATGGATCCCCAGCTGCACGACTTCAGGAACGCCAAGGCCACGGGCATTGCCGATCCCAACGGCGACATGGCCTTTGACCATGAAGAGCTGCCAACCATGGCAGCCCTGCCCGGCGGAGTACAAGTGGTACAACTGTCCTGAGCGGACTTTTGAACTAAAACCGGACCCTGCTGTCCAATCAAAGGCCCATTCCATGGGCCTTTGTCGTTTTCAGAGAAATCATCATGAACCTGCACAAAACCTCCTTACGCTGGATCGGCCTTGTGGCCCTGACTGCGACGGCTCTGCTGGCCGGCTGCAGCACGGTGCGCGAGGTCAACAGCACGGTGCAGAGCTTTTCCGCACTGAACACCATCCCCGTACCGGCCACCTACCGGCTGGAGACCCTGCCCTCGCAGCAGGGCCAGGTGAACTTCGCGGCCGTGGAAGCCCAGGCCCAGCATGCGCTGGCCCGCGTCGGCCTGACGCGCGATGACTCGCGCGCCAGCCTGGTGGTGCAGATCAGCGCCATGGCCCGCTATGCGCGCGACTGGGCCAGCTGGCCCTATTACGACCCCTACTGGGGCCCGCGCTGGGGCTGGGGCATGAGCTACGGCCGCGGTTTCGGCTGGGGCTTCGGCGGCAGCATGATGTTCAACGAGCCGCCGCTGGAGTATTACCGCGCCGTGAGCATCGTCATGCGCGACATCAAGACCCAGCAGATCGTCTACGAAACCTCGGCCCAGCGCCAGGATGTGTGGACCGACGACCCGGCCATCTTCGGCATTTTGTTTGATGCGGCGCTGACGGGCTTCCCCAAGCCGCCGCAGGGCCCGCGCAATGTGCGTACCGTCATCCAGCCGCCGGCAGCGCAGCCTGCCAGCGGCGCGCCTGCAGCACCCGCACAGCCCGCCGCATTGGTCACGCCAGCCGCCCCGGCCAACGTGGCACCGGCCACCGTGGCGCCGGCACGTTGATTTGCAATCTTCAACAGTTGCCCGGCCTGCCGCGTGCTAACGTGCAGCTCGCTTTGAACCAGGGCGTCTTCCCTGAGCCCTCGCCATGAAAAGGATGAAGTCATGAAGAAATTTGCTCTCTCCAGCCTGCTTTGCGCCTCCGTGGCCGCGGGTGCCTTCAGCGCCCATGCCAGCGGCCTCGGCGACGCCTTGCGCGGTCAGCTGGGCGGCGGCGCGGCCGAGAGCAGCTCCAGCGCCTCGGGCCTGGGCGGCATGCTCGGCGGCTCCGGAGGCTCTTCGGCACTGTCCGCCCTGGGCCTGGGCAATCTGAGCTCCGGCACGGCCAGCAATGCCGCAGGCGTCCTCACCTACTGCATGAAGAACAACTACCTCAACGCCGACAAGGCCGCCCAGGTCAAGAATCAGCTGCTGGGCAAGCTGGGTCTGGGCCAGAAGGAAGAACCCAAAGACCAGGGCTACCAGAACGGGCTGATGGGCATGGTCACGGGTGCCGACGGCAAGAGCTTCAGCCTGGACAAGGTCAAGAGCAACCTCAAGGAAAAGGCCTGCGACTTTGTGCTGGACAATGCCAAGTCGCTGATCTGACACCGGAAGACATGGCAGCCGGCGCTTGAAGCGCAAGCGCTGCAATAGCTAAAGGCTTGCAACCATGGTTGCAGGCCTTTTTTCTTGCCGGCTGCGCCACGATGCAGGCCGAGCGTCGAAAAGTCTGTAACAACAGACCGGGGTACAGGCACACTTTGTTTGCAAGACAATGACTGTTCAATAAAACAACCTACGCTGAACGAGCCAAGACATGCACGCCACGCGCATCATTGCCATCCGGCACGGAGAGACAACCTGGAATGTCGATGGACGCATCCAGGGGCATCTGGATATCCCCTTGAACGACACCGGCCTGTGGCAGGCCGAGCAGGCGGCCCAGGCGCTGGCCGACGAGAGCATTGCCGCCATCTACAGCAGCGACCTGCAGCGTGCACATGTCACTGCGCAGGCGATTGCCCAGAGATCCGGTGCACCTCTGCACACCACCGCCGGCCTGCGCGAGCGCTGCTTCGGCGATTTCCAGGGCCGCACCTTCAAGGATGTGGAAGCCACCCAGCCCGAGGACGCCCAGCTCTGGCGCACGCGCAACCCGGCCTATGCCCCGCCCGGCGGCGGCGACTCGCTGCAGGCCTTGCGCGAACGCATCTTTGCCACCGTGGACCGGATTGCACGCCAGCATGAGGGCGAGCAGATCGTGCTGGTCGCCCATGGCGGCGTGATGGATGTGCTGTACCGCCTGGCCACGCGCCAGGATTTCCAGACGCCACGCACCTGGGAGCTGAGCAACTGCGCCATCAATCGCCTGCTCTGGACGCCCGACGGCCTGTCTTTGGTAGGCTGGGCAGATACCGCACACCTTCAGCAAGGCAGCCGAGATGAAGCACATTCCTGAGCATCTGCAGACCCTGGTCGGCCAGGCCGTCAAACGCATAGACACGCCCGCCCTGGTCATTGACCTGGACGCCATGGACCGCAATATCGAGCGCATGGCCCGCTTTGCCCAGCAGCATGGCGTGCTCTGGCGCCCGCATGCCAAGCTGCACAAGAGCGCGCATATCGCCCATCTGCTCGAACATGCCGGCGCCTGCGGCCACTGCGTGCAGAAAGTCAGCGAGGCCGAGGCACTGGCCCAGGGCGGCATCACCAATATCTTCATCAGCAACGAAGTCATCTCCCAGACCAAGCTGGCGCGCGTGGCGACTCTGGCCAGGGCACTGAATGCCCAGGGCGGCCGGCTGGCCCTGGCCGTCGATTGCGAGGAAGGCATCACGCGGCTGGCGCGGGCCCTGCAGGATGCGCAGGCCGGCGATGCCGCCATGGATGTGCTGGTGGAAATCAATGTCGGCCAGAACCGCTGCGGCGCAGAGCCCGGCGAAGCCGCCCTGGTTCTGGCACAGGCTATTGCAGCCCAGCCCGTGCTGCGCTTTGCGGGCCTGCAGGCTTATCACGGCGGCGCCCAGCATCTGCGCAGCGCCGAGGAGCGCAAGACCGCCATCGACCAGGTGCTCAAGCTCGTCAACCGCACGCGCCATGAGTTCGACCGCGCCGGCCTGGCCATTCCGCTGATCACGGGTGCCGGCACGGGCACCATGGTCAACGAGGCCGCCAGCGGCATCTATGGCGAAATCCAGCCCGGCTCCTTCCTCTTCATGGACGCTGACTACGCGGCCAACCAGCGCGACGCGGCCCAGCCCCTGTTCGAGCATGCGCTCTACGTCAAGACCCAGGTCATGTCGCTCAGCAGCGACCATGCCGTCTGCGACGCCGGCCACAAGGCCCATGCCATAGACTCCGGCCTGCCCCGGTTGCATGCGCTGGCGCCCGAAAACGCGCTGCGCTTTGCCAATGGCGGCGACGAGCATGGCGTGCTGCACCCCGATGCCGACGCGGGCAACCACGGCGGCTGGCTGCCTGCACTGGGCGAGAGCCTGTGGCTGATTCCCGGCCACTGCGACCCCACGGTCAATCTGCACGACCATCTGATCGGCGTGCGCGGCGGCCGGCTCAAGGGCGTGGTCGAACGCATCTTCACCGTCGACGGGCGCGGTGCGCTGACCTGATTCGCTCCTGCTCCGGGTTTTGATTGCTATACAAAAAAGAGCTTGCAACGCACTTCATGCAATGATTTCAAGGCATAAAAAGCCTGAAACTCATATATAAAAGGCGCTAGAAGCTCTCTTTTTATGAGCCTTCAGGCCACCAGCCGTCGGCACGGCGCTCCATGCGCGGGCAGTCGTAGGCCGCGACCACGGGGATGGCGCTGCCATCGGCACGCACCAATTTCTGCTGCCACTGCGTGCCCTGGCGCATGGCCACGGCAATGGCGGCCACTTCGGCGCCGCAACGCTCGATCAGCTTGAGACCGGACACCATGGTCGTGCCCGAACTCACGGCATCATCGACCACCAGCACGCGCTTGCCAGTGATCAGACTCAGCTGATTGGGGTCGATATAGAGCAGCTTGCCCTTGCCCGGCGTGGTGATGGAGCTGACGGGCTCGCAGAGCTCGTCGCGATACCAGTACTTGCGCGAGTAACCCAGCGGCACATAGCGGCTGCGGCCCAGGTGGCGCGCCACCAGCGGCGCAAAGGCCAGGCCCAGCGTCGGCAGGCCTATGACCACATCGAAGTCATGCGCCCCGGCGCCTTGCGCCATGTGCTGCGCCAGTTGCTCGACCACTTCAATGGAAGCCTGGTTGGCAATCAGCGACGCCACGCAGCGGTCGGGGGCGGAACCGTCGGCCGTGGGCATGCCGCGCAGCGGCAGCAGCAGATAGCGGCCGTCGGGCAGCCTGGCCGGATAGCTCTTCGCATAGGGCGGCAGCGGCGACTGGCTCAGATCGGCCTCGGTGACGGTGACTTGCCAGTAGTCGGTCGTGGCATCGAAGCCGGGCAGATCCTGGCCGGAGAGGTTGATTTCACTCATACAAAACTCAGTCGCGGCCCAGATAGCTCTCGGCCAGCTTCACCCAATACGAGGCAGTCACGGGCAGCAGGTTGTCGTTGAAGTCATAGGCCGCGTTGTGCACCATGCAGCCGCCCTCGCCCATGCCATTGCCGACGATGAAGTAGTTGCCCGGCACGGAATTGAGCATGATGGCGAAGTCATCGCTGGCCTGCAGCGGCTGCAGATCGGGAATCAACCATGCTTCGCCCAGGAATTCGCGGGCCACACCGACTGCGAAATCGGTAGCCGCCTTGTCGTTCATGACGGGCGGATAACGCCATTTGTAGTCCACCTCGGCCGTGGCGCGGTGGACTGCGGCCTGGGCATGGGCCATGGCCGTGATGCGCTCGCGCAGCTGCTGGCGCACCTCAGGGCAGCGCGCGCGAATGGTCACGCGCAGCTCGCAGGTTTCGGGAATCACATTGGGCGCATCGCCCGCATGGATGGCACCGATGGTGACCACGGCCATGTCGTTGGGATCGATCTCGCGCGAGCGTATGGTCTGCAGCGCCAGCACCAGATGCGAGGCCACGACGATGGGGTCAACGGCCACATGGGGCATGGCGCCATGGCCGCCCTTGCCGCGGATGGTGATGATGGCCGTGTCCGAGCTGGAATACATCACGCCCGAGCGAAAGCCGAACTGCCCCGCCGGGTAGCCGGGCTCGTTGTGAAAGGCGTAGAGCGCATCGCAGGGAAACAGCTCGAACAGGCCCTGCTCCACCATCTTCTGCGCGCCGCCATGGCCTTCCTCGGCGGGCTGGAAGATCAGATTGAGCGTGCCCTGGAGCTGATTCCTGCGCCCGGCCAGCACCCTGGCCGCGGCCAGCAACGTGGCCGTGTGCCCGTCGTGGCCGCAGGCATGCATCTTGCCGTCGTGACGACTGGCATAGGACAGGCCCGTGGCTTCACGGATGGGCAGCGCATCCATGTCGGCGCGCAGGCCAAGACGTTTGCCATTCGGGTGATCGCCGCAGCGCAGCGTCCCCACCACACCGGTGTCGCCCAGGCCGCGATGGATCTCGTAGCCCCATTCGGCCAGCCTGGCCGCCACGATATCGCCGGTGCGATGCTCTTCGTAGGCCAGCTCGGGATGGGCGTGCAGATCGTGACGCAGGACCAGCATTTCCTGCGCAATGGCTGCCACTTCGGGCAGCACGGGCGGATGGATTTCGGCGTGGACAGGGTTCAGCGGCGCAGCCATGACTTATTCCGCCTGGATGTTGGCCGACTTCACGATCTGGGCATAGCCGGCTTTTTCCTTCTTCAGGAACTGGACGAAGCTGGCCTGGGTGCCGGAGCCGGGCGTGGCGCCGCCGTCTTCCAGGCGCTTGCGCACCTCGGGCATCTTGAGCACGGCATCGAGCTCGGTGGCCAGGCGCGTGACCACGGCCTGAGGTGTCTTGGCGGGCACGAACAGGCCCGTCCAGGTATTGAGGTCGAAGCCCTTGAGCTCGGCCGTCTCGCCAAAAGTGGGCACGCTGTGGATGGCATCGATACGCTTGGCCGATGTCACGCCCAGACCTTCGAGCTTTTTCTGCTGGATCATGGGCACGGCGCTCACGGTGGTGAGCATGCCCACATCGACCTGACCGCCCATCACGTCGCTGGTGATCTGGGCGCCGCCTCGGTAGGGCACATGCACCAGCTTGATCTTGGCACGCTCCTGCAGCATTTCCATGGCCAGATGCAGCATGGTGCCCACGCCCGAAGTGGCGTAGGTCAACGATCCGGGCTTGGAGCGCGCCAGAGCAATCAGCTCGTTCAGATTGTGCGCCGGCAGGCCGGGTCGGGCCACGGCGACCACGGGGGCGATGGTGGTCAGCCCCACGGGTGTCAGATCCTTTTCGGCGTCGTACTTGACGGCGGAATTCACCAGCTGGGCAATGCTGATGGGGCCGTCAAAGCCCATGAGCAAGGTGTAGCCGTCGGCCGGTGCCTTGACGGCCTTGCTCACCCCGAGCACACCGCCCGCGCCGGGCACGTTGTCCACCACGATGGACTGGTGCAGGCGCTCGCCCAGCTTCTGGCCGATCAGGCGCGCCGTGGTGTCCACATTGCCACCGGCACTGAACGGCACGATCAGCGTGATGGGCTTGGCGACGGGCCAGGCATCGGCGGCGGCAAGAACGGCAGGGGCGGTAAAGCCTGAGGCCAGCAAGGCAGCGGCGGCAACAAAGGAGCGGCGGGATGTGGACATGGGCATGCAGCAAGAATGCGGACAGGCTGACGGCTCCAGGCCCATCCCGGGGTCGCCGCGTCGCTGTACTGGCCGGTAAATTTGAGTGTGCCCTCCGGCGGACGGGCAAGCCCGCAATTATCCCAGAGCACCTTGCTGACTGCCATAACAGGAAATACTTAGCAATCCTGATTCACCCTTGAAACTTCGTGAAGCCTGCAGCGCCGGGCGCTAGGGTTCATGCCAAGCCGCCGGACAACGAGCCGCTCCAGAATCGGAGCCCATGCTCTCTCCCAGCCAAGTCATCGTTCTGGCCACGCCGGTCTTTTTCGCACTGATTGCCGTGGAATGGATCATCAGCCTCAGGCGCGGGCGCAATGCCTATGCGCTGGCCGATGCCATCAGCTCGCTGAACCTGGGCGTACTGAGCCAGACCAGCGCCGTCTTCACCAAGCTGCTGACGCTGGGCATCTACACCGTCGTGGCCAGCCATGTGGCTCTGATCGAGGCCGATGCCTTCTGGCTCAGCCTGCCGGGCTGGCTGCTGGCCCTGCTGTTCTACGACCTCTGCTACTACTGGCTGCACCGCATGGGCCATGAAGTGGGCGTGCTCTGGGCCGCCCATGCCGTGCACCACCAAAGCCAGGCCTACAACCTCTCCACCGCGCTGCGCCAGACCAGCTCCGGCGCGCTGCTGGGCTGGATCTTCTATCTGCCCATGGCCCTGGCCGGCGTGCCGCCGCTGGTGTTTGCCGTGGTCGGGCTGATCGACCTGCTCTACCAGTTCTGGGTGCATACCGAGCAGGTCAGGAAGCTGGGCTGGTTCGACCGCTGGTTCTGCGCGCCCAGCAATCACCGCGTGCACCATGCCGTCAACGAGCGCTATCTGGACCGCAACTACGGCGGCATTCTCATCGTCTGGGACCGGCTCTTCGGCACTTACAAGACCGAGGACGACGAGGAGCCCTGCATCTACGGCACGCGCGGCCTGCTCAAGAGCTGGGACCCGCTCTGGGCCAACTTCAGCGTCTACCGCCAGCTGGCGCATGACAGCTGGCATGCACGCAGCTGGCTGGACAAGCTTCGCGTCTGGTTCAAGCCGCCGGGCTGGCGGCCAGCCGATGTGGCGCAGCGCTTTCCCAAGCCCGCCTTCGATCTGGACGAGCACCGCATCATCTATGCGCCTCCGATGGGCGCTGCGCTGCGCTGGTTTGCCGGCCTGCAGTTTGCGGCGCTGGTTGCGGGCACCTCGGTCTTTCTCTGGCATGCCGATCAGTCGCCGCTGGCCGCCAATCTGATCTGGTTCGGCGTGCTGCTCACCGGGCAATGGGCTCTGGGCGCTGCCATGCAGGGACGCATCAGTCTGTGGCTGGCGCTGATGCTGCAAAGTGGCGCACTGGCCACGGCCACGGCAGCGCTCGGTCTGCAGCAATGGCATTGGCTGTTCAAGCCTGTCACCATGGTTTTTGCTCTTATATGCATAGCTTCTTTCGCAAAGCAGAACTCAAAAACTATACAAAACATGTCTCAAAAGCATGCTCATCTGCTGCTGGCAGCTATCGTTTTTTCCATGGCTGGCGATGTCTTCCTGATGCTGGACGGACAGTTGCAGACCGGTCTGTTCATTCCCGGCCTGGTCAGCTTTTTGCTGGCCCATGTCTGCTATGTTGCGCTGTTCAAGTTCGATATGCCCTGGTTTGCCGACCGCCGCGCACTGCTGCTGGTGGCTGCGATCGGCGCCGCCATGTATGTCTTTCTCTGGACCCATGGCCTGCCCGCCGCCCTGCGTCTGCCCGTGGCCGCCTATGTCGGCGTCATCGCCTTGATGGCGGCGCAGGCCTGGGGGCGCTACCAACTCCTGCAAAGCCGTCCCGCACTACTGACCGCACTGGGCGCCAGCTTTTTCATGCTCAGCGACTCCATCCTGGCCATCAATCGTTTTGTGCAGCCGCTGCCCTGGTCATCGGTGAGCGTGCTCGGCAGCTATTACGCCGCACAGGCGCTCATCGTCTGGGGCTGTGTGCAGCAATGGGCCGAGCCTGCAAGCCGCCAGGCCCCGGCGCAATTGCAACTGAAAACCACCTAGGGTTGACCCTGAACCCGGTCTGGACCGATAATTGCCAGATCGCAATTTCAGGAGTCCCCACGTGGACAGTGCCAGTTCAACCAGTGATTCATCGCAGGCCGCTATGGCTGCGAAGCTGGCCGACTGACAGACTCCCCCGGATCGGGAGTCGTCATCGACCGCCCCGCATCCCTTGCCTCGCGATCCTCGCAACTTGCTGTTTGGCTTCCCGACCTTCGGGCCGCCCTGCCGTGCGCAGCACGGCTAGAGGCTTCAAGCTCGCAAGCTCTGCTCCTCACTGAGTTTTCGCGCCGCCATTCGCTCCGGTTTACCCGGCTCGTGGCTGCGCCAGAACGTTTGTGCCGCGCTGCCGCCTGGCCCGCTCCCTCAACCGATGAGGAGAACGCCATGAGCAACCGCCTGACCCGCTCTCTGCACCAGCTGCGCCCCCTGCTGCTGCGCGCCCGCGCCATGCCCCGCCAGGCTGCGCCCGCCGCACCGGCAGCCTTGCCGCAAGCGCTGGAGCAGACGCTGGAGCTCGATGCACTGACCAGTTGGCCCACGCATCGCATCCGCAGCTTTCTGAGCAGCCGCACCGTACGCTGAGCAGCCTCGTCGCGGACCGGCTCCGGCCCGCTTTTCACTCACTCTTAACCAAGGAACACGTATGGATCCCGACCCTAGTCGATCTTGCAGCGCGCCCTTCGCGGCGCACTGCCAGCCCATTGCCGTGCGTGTGACCCTCTTGGCTGCGCGCACGAACTGGAACCCCGTCCCGGGGTCGCGCGCCTGATGCCCTAGCAGCAGCGGGCAGCTCCCGGGTCACCCCCAAGGAGTATGCCCATGCAACGCCTCACTTGGCTGCGCGTGCTGCAACGCAGCCGCCCCGCATCCCGCTTCAATGACTCTACCCGCCACCATGGCCTGACCCATGCCGTGATCTCGGCACTGAACGAGCGCCGCACCGATGTGCTGCGCCACCTGGTCGACCGCCATGCCGCGCCCCTCATGGCCAGCGCCATGGCCAATCTCAGCATCCGCCAGCGCGCCGATGCCCTGTCGCTGCTGACCCAGGAGCAGCGCAGCCGCATCGACAACCAGTTTCGCGCCAGCCAGGCACAGCAGCCCTGGACACGATTCGGCACCTCCGGCAAGACGCTGCACTGACAGGAGGCCGTGATGCAGACTCTCAAAAATCTGTTCCGGGCCTTTTTGCGCAGCCACCGCATGGCCGGCCTCTTCGGCCGCCAGCCCATGCCCGCAGGCGGCCCGACCACAGCCGTCACAGTGCCTGCGGCACAAGTACAGGCCCTGCAATCGGCCGCCTGCAGCCCCGTGGCTGCGCTGCTGCAGCAGCTTGACACATCGAGCCGGGGCCTGAGCCCCGAGCAGGTCCGGCAGCGCCAGCTCCGCCATGGACCCAACGAGGTGGCGCATGAAAAGCCGCTGCCCGCATGGAAGCACCTGTGGCATTGCTACCGCAACCCCTTCAACCTGCTGCTGACGCTGCTGGCCGTGGTCTCCTATGTCACCGAGGACGAAAAAGCCACCATCGTCATCGCCAGCATGGTGCTGCTGTCCACACTGCTGCGCTTTGTCCAGGAAGGGCGCTCGCGGCGCGCCGCAGCACGCCTGCAGGCCCTGGTCAGCAACCGCGTCACCGTGCGCCGCAAGACCGATGCGCCGGCCGCAGACTTTCGCGACAGCGGCGGAGGCCATGACACCTCGCTGTCCGAGCTGCCCATGCGCGAGCTGGTGCCCGGAGACATCGTGGCCCTGTCGGCCGGCGACATGATCCCGGCCGACTGCCGCCTGCTGTCCGCCAAGGACCTGTTCGTGAGCCAGGCGGCCATGACGGGTGAATCGCTGCCCGTGGAAAAGGATGCTCGCCCCCTGGCTGCCCTGCAGGCCGGCCAGTTGCTGGAAGCCGGCAACCTGCTTTTCATGGGCACCAATGTGGTCTCGGGCTCGGCCATGGCCGTGGTCGTCGCCACGGGCAACCAGAGCTATTTCGGCACACTGGCAGCGCGCATCACCCACCAGGACCGCACGGCCACGGCCTTCGAGCAGGGCGTGAACAGCGTCAGCTGGCTGCTGATCCGCTTCGCGGCCGTGATGGTGCCCGTGGTGCTGTTCATCAACGGCTACACCAAGGGCGACTGGGGCGAGGCCTTTTTATTCGCGCTGTCGGTGGCCGTGGGCCTGACGCCCGAGATGCTGCCCATGATCGTCACCTCCACGCTGGCCAAGGGCGCCGTGGTGCTGTCGCGCCAGAAGGTGATGGTCAAGCGCCTGGATGCGATCCAGAACTTCGGCGCCATGGACGTGCTGTGCACCGACAAGACCGGCACGCTGACGCAGGACCGCATCGCGCTGGAGCGCCACACCGATGTGCAGGGCCGTCCCAGCGACGAGGTGCTGCAGTTCGCCTACCTCAACAGCTACTACCAGACCGGGCTCAAGAACCTGCTGGACCGTGCCGTACTCGAGCATGTGGAGCTGCACACGCGGCTGCATGTCAACGAGAACTACCGCAAGGTCGACGAAATTCCGTTCGACTTCCAGCGCCGGCGCATGTCCGTGGTGGTGGCCGAGCGCAATCACCACCATGAGCTGATCTGCAAGGGCGCGGTCGAGGAAGTCCTGCAGGTCTGCACACATATTCGAGACAGCGGGCGCGACGGAGACACGCTGTTGCCGCTCACGCCCGAGCGCCGCGAGCAGGTGCGCGCCGTCACCGAGGGGCTGAACAGCGAGGGCCTGCGCGTGGTGGCCGTGGCCATGAAGGAAGTGCCACCCGACAAGAGCACCTACGGCATTGCCGACGAGGCCGAACTGACCCTGATCGGCTACGTGGCCTTTCTCGACCCGCCCAAGGAATCCACCCAGGCCGCCATTGCTGCGCTGCTGCAGCACGGTGTGGCGGTCAAGGTGCTCACGGGCGACAACGAGCTGGTGGCACGCAAGGTCTGCCGCGACGTGGGTCTGCAGGTGGACGAGGCGATTGTCGGCAACGACATCGAAGCCATGGACGAGGCGCAGCTGCGCCGCACCGTGGAGTCACACCTGCTGTTCGCCCGCCTGACACCGCTGCACAAGGAACGCATCGTGCGTGCGCTGCGCGCCAACGGCCATGTCACGGGCTTTATGGGCGACGGCATCAACGACGCGCCCGCGCTGCGCGCCGCCGATATCGGCATCAGCGTCGACAGCGGCGTGGACATCGCCCGCGAAGCGGCCGACATCATCCTGCTGGAGAAAAGCCTGATGGTGCTGGAGCAGGGCGTGCTCGAAGGACGTCGCACCTTCAGCAATATGCTCAAGTACATCCGCATGACGGCCAGCTCCAATTTCGGCAATGTGTTCTCGGTGCTGATCGCCTCGGCCTTCATCCCGTTCCTGCCCATGCTGCCCATGCAGCTGCTGATGCAGAACCTGCTCTACGACCTGTCGCAGATCGCCATCCCCTTCGACCACGTGGACGAGGAAATGGTGGCCAGGCCGCTGCGCTGGGACCCTCAGGACCTGGGTCGCTTCATGCTCTTCTTCGGCCCCATCAGCTCGCTGTTCGACGTGCTCACCTTCGCGCTGATGTGGTTCGTCTTCCATGCCAGCACGGCCGCAGAGCAAAGCCTGTTCCAGTCGGGCTGGTTCGTGGTGGGGCTGCTGACGCAGACGCTGATCGTGCACATGATCCGCACGCCGAAGATCCCGTTTGTGCAAAGCCGTGCCTCCTGGCCCTTGCTGGCCGCCACGGCGGCCATCATGGCCATAGGCATCTTCCTGCCCATGGGCCCGCTGGCCGGACATTTCAAGCTGCAGACCCTGCCGCTCGGCTATTTCCCCTGGCTCATCGTCATATTGCTGGCCTATGCTGTGCTGACCACGCTGCTCAAGCGCGTCTATATCCGCAAGTACGGCTGGTGAGCTCCGGGCCGCATATTTCGGCATTGATCAACCGGCAATAACAATCAGAACTTCATGCAATCCCTACAGAACTTCAATCTGCTCGCCACGCTGAACACGGTGCTGTGTCTTCTCGTGGCCTTTGTCTGCGGCAGCATCATCGGCCTTGAGCGCCAGATACGCCAGCGCACGGCAGGCCTGCGCACCAATACCCTGGTGGCCGTGGGCGCGGCCGTGTTCGTCGACCTGGCCATGCGCGTCTCTGGCGCGGACGGCGCCACGCGCGTCATCTCCTATGTGGTTTCGGGCGTGGGCTTTCTGGGTGCCGGCGCCATCATGAAGGAAGGCGCCAACATCACGGGGCTGAACACCGCCGCCACGCTATGGGGCTCGGCCGCCGTGGGCGCCTGCGCGGGCGCGGGCCTTCTGCCCGAGGCCGGCCTTGCCACCCTGTTCGTGCTGGCCAGCAACACCTTGCTGCGCCCCGTGGTCAACTACATCAACCGCCATCCCGTGGCCGAACATGCCAGCGAGGCCACCTACTATGTCTATGTGATCTGCGGCCAGCAAGCCCAGGCCGATGTGCGCGAGGGCATGCAGGAGCTGCTGGAGGCGGCCAACTACCCGGTGCGCGCGGTGGAAAAGCACGAGATCCCGCCGCACAACACCGAAATCGAGGCCGAGCTGTTCGCCACGGCCGTGCATGCCGAGGAGCTGGACCAGGTGGTCACGCAGATCGAAGCCTTGCCCGGCGTGCTACAGGCCTTCTGGAACGCCGGACCGCAGAATAATTGACCCCTGAGCCGCTGCGCGGCTTCCCCCCAGGGGGACGACATCTTCGCTGCGGGACGGCGGGGCCGCCCAGGCCCTTGCTCGATGTCTCTGGTTTGGGTTGCGCCAGTTTTATGCTGCATTGTCTCCGGGGGGCTGCAGGCCCAGGTGCCGGTAGGCGGCCTGGGTGGCCATGCGGCCACGCGGGGTGCGCTGCAAAAAGCCCTGCTGGATCAGATAGGGCTCGATCACATCCTCGATGGTGCCCGACTCCTCGCCAATGCTGGCGGCGATATTGTCCAGACCTACCGGGCCGCCGTCGAAACGATGCACCACGGCCTCGAGCAGCTTGCGGTCCATGATGTCAAAGCCCTGGGGGTCCACATCGAGCATGGCCAGCGCCTTGTCGGCAATCTCGCGCGTGATGCGGCCGTCGCCCTTGACATCGGCATAGTCGCGCACGCGGCGCAGCAGACGGTTGGCAATGCGCGGCGTGCCGCGCGAGCGACGCGCGATCTCGAAGCAGCCTTCCGCGTCAATCGGCGCATTGAGCAGTCCGGCGCTGCGCCTGACGATGCGCGAGAGCTCCTCCGAGGTATAGAACTCCAGCCGCGCCACGATGCCGAAGCGATCGCGCAGCGGGTTGGTGAGCATGCCGGCGCGCGTGGTCGCCCCCACCAGCGTGAATGGCTGGAGATCGAGCTTGATGGAACGTGCAGCCGGGCCTTCGCCGATCATGATGTCTATCTGATAGTCCTCCAGCGCCGGGTAGAGGATTTCCTCGACCACCGGGCTCAGGCGGTGAATCTCGTCGATGAACAGCACATCGTTGGGCTCGAGATTGGTGAGCAGTGCCGCCAGATCCTTGGGTTTTTCCAGCACCGGGCCGCTGGTCTGGCGCAGGTTCACGCCCAACTCGGCAGCGATGATGTGGGACAGCGTGGTCTTGCCCAGGCCCGGCGGGCCGAACAGCAGCACATGATCGAGCGCCTCGCTGCGCTTCTTGGCAGCGCCGATGAAGATCTCGAGCTGCTCTCGCGCCTTGGCCTGGCCCACATATTCGTCGAGCTGCTTGGGGCGCAGGGCACGCTCCAGCGCCTCTTCGCCCTGGGACGAATGCCCGGCCGAGACCATGCGCGGCGCAGCCGCCTCGGGGTCGGCGGCCGCGCTTCTGGCCTTGCGTGCAGGTGCGGGGCTGGCCGCAAATTCGTCCACATGAATCGTCATGGCGGCAATTGTGCACCAAGCATGACAGGGACACTGATTAAAAATACAGGGGAAAACAAAATCCCACAGTTGCAGTGCCCCACATTGACGGCCGGCCCCTGGCTTTGCGCACAATGACGGCAAAGATCCGAGGAGCTTTTTCATGCGTATTCACACCCTGGCCTGTACGGCCGCCCTGCTTTGCCTGTCCGTCGCTGCCCAGGCTGCGCTCAAGGCCGGCGATGCAGCACCTGGCTTCAAGACGCCCGCAGCCGTTGCCGGCAAGGCTTTTGACTTCGATATGGCCGAGGCGCTCAAGAAAGGGCCGGTGGTGCTGTATTTCTTCCCCAAGGCCTTCACCCAGGGCTGCACGCTGGAAGCGCATGCCTTTGCCGAAGCCACGCCCCAGTTCGCGGCCATGAAAGCCACGGTGGTGGGCATGTCACATGACGATATCGACACCCTCAAGCGCTTTTCCACCGAGGCCTGCCGCGACCAGTTTGCCGTGGCATCGGACCCTCGGGCCGTCACCATCAAGGCCTATGACGCGGGTGCTGCCGCCAACCCTGCCAGGGCCGACCGCATCTCCTATGTGGTGGGCCAGGACGGCAAGGTAAAGTTCGCCCTTGTCAGCAGCGACCCGCTGGCCCATGTGGAGCAGACCAAGGCGGCCGTCAGGCAGTTGCAGGGGAAATAGGCCCTGCCCGGCCCTCGGTCACTGCGCCAGCCAGTTCCCGATCTGGCTGCTGAAGGTCCGGTCGAAGCGGCTGTAGACGTCGGAGCCCCCGCTGACCGTACACGAGCTGCTGCCGCCGGACAGCGTGCCCACGACGCGTCCGCCCGCAAACATGGCCGAGCCACTGCTGCCGCCTTCGGTCACGCCCTTGCTCCAGCCGACGTTCACGAAATCGCTCTGGGCATTGCCCGGGCTGCAGGTGATGCTGCCGGCGCCCAGGCTGCAGTTTCTGTAGCTCTGCACCTGGCCTTCGCTGTATTTGAGCAAGTCGCCCTGCGGGTGATGCAGTCCGTAGATGGCCGTCCCCGTCACCGCCGTTCCTCTCGCATCCCAGCCGGCCAGCGTCGCACCGGCAGGTGGCACCTCATTGAGTCGCATCAGCGTGGCATCGGTCACAGCGGTCGAATACAGCAGCGTGGCACCGCGCTGCAGCGCCAAGGTGCTTGCATTCGGCTCGAAGCTGTTGCAGCTTGCCGAACGGAAAAACCAGTCCGTGCGCAGCGAAGTGGCGGCTGCCTGCGTCGAGATGCAGTGACTGGCCGATAGAAAATACGGCGTGTAGTCCCGCTTGGTATTGTTCAGCAGGGAGCCCGTGCAGTAGTAGTAGCGGTTGTCGGAACCCACATAGGTCATGCGCGCCACGGCATTGCGCTCGACAGCGTACTGATCGGCGCAGCTGGCATCGAGCTCGCAACCTGCTGCATCACCCACATTTCTGGGCACAAGGCTGTCGCGCAGCTCCAGCTCCACGGGCAGGGCCAGGTTGACATAGGCATG
The DNA here is from genome assembly GCF_053615495.1 of Comamonas sp. HJ-2. Taxonomy (NCBI): domain Bacteria; kingdom Pseudomonadati; phylum Pseudomonadota; class Betaproteobacteria; order Burkholderiales; family Comamonadaceae; genus Comamonas; species Comamonas sp. HJ-2. The sequence continues at coordinate 38,754 of NZ_JBSIFD010000012.1, forward strand.
GGTGAGCGTGGGTATGGCAATGCGCAGCTGCGATGTCGACAGCCCCGCAGGCAGTGCAATCTCCAGCGTGACCTCATCGGCGCCCAGGTCGGGGGTCCACCAGATGCCAGCCGCCCGGGTGTCGCCGTCGGCGCGACGGTTGCGCGCAATGGCCTCGTTGATGGCCTTGCCCGTGGTCTCGAACCCTGTCTTGCTGCGATCCTTGCGGTACAGCCTGAGCTCGGCGGCATCGGGCATGGCATCGACCACCAGGCCCAGCCGCAGGCCATGGGCACCGGTCGAGGTGATGCTGATCGCCGCCACCTGTCCCCCATCCGGGGTCTTGGACCAGCGCAGCGTGCGTGCCATGTCGCCTGCGGACTGCAGCGAAGACAGCGCCCGCGGCGCCCCTATCTGCATGGGCACACCAGGCATGGGCATGACCGGCAAAGGCGCGTCGTTCCACTGCGGCAATGCCAGATCGACGGTCTTGGGTCGCACGGCCACGGATGCCACGGCCACGCCTCTGGCCGAAGCCGCAGTCTGGGCGGCAGGCACTATCAGCGAATCCAGCACATAGGCCGTGGGCGGACCCGGCGGAGGACTGGTCTCTGCGACGCCCGCACCATTGCCGCCGCCGTTACCGACACCTGCGCCGCCAGGGCCCGGGTCCGGAACACTGCCTCCGCCCCCTCCGCCGCCGCAAGCGGTCAGCGCCACCAGCATCAGGCTTGCGCATAGAGAGGGAATGCGCCTGCCCTGTATCCACCAATGCATATCGTGTTCTCCTGCAGTTCACGATCGGACTGGCACAGGGCCAGCGAAGCTATTTGGTCAAAGCCTTGAGCGCGAGCTTAATGCCCTCGCTCACCCCTACATCGGGTGGGAGTTTCTTGAGGGCGGCCGAGGCCTCCTTGTCCGAGTAGCCCAGCGCCATCAGTGCCTGCTGAATATCGTTCTGGTCGTTGTTATTGGCAAACAGCGACTGCGCACCGGTATCCGCGCCGATCTTGCCCTTGAGCTCCAGCAGCAGACGCTCGGCGGTCTTCTTGCCGATGCCGGGCACCTTGACCAATCGCCCTGCTTGCTGCTGCGATACCGCGTCCGCGAGATCATCGATGCTCATGCCGCTGAGCACGGCCAGCGCCATGCGCGGTCCTATGCCGGTAATCTTGATGAGTTCGCGGAAGGTCTGGCGCTCGCGGGCCGTACCGAAGCCGAACAGCAGCTGGGCGTCTTCCCGCACCACGAAATGGGTCAGCAAGGCTACCTTGGCACCATTGGCAGGCAAGTTGTAGAAGGTGCTCATGGGCACCTGCACCTCATAGCCCACACCGGCACAGTCCACCAGGACTTCGGGCGGGTTTTTTTCCAGCAGCGTTCCCGTCAATTTGCCTATCATTGAAATCCTTTGCCGCACCGTGCGGCGATTCTTTTGAGAAATTATCCGCGTGATCCTGCGCCATACCTTCACACCCCATAACAATACGCGCCTGACCCATCTCTGCGGCCCGGCAGATGCGCATCTGCGCACCATCGAAATCGCGCTGGGCGTCAAGATCGCTCACCGCCACGAGCAGTTCAAGATCGACGGCCCCAAGGCCAAGGCCAATGAGGCGCTGGAGCTGCTTCAGGCTCTCTATGAGATCGCCGACTACGTGATTGCAGAAGATACGCTGCAGCTCATGCTGGCCGGCGATGTCGAGATGCTGGAGGCCGACCTGACGGCTCCGCAATTGACTACGCGCCGTGCCGATCTGCGCGCCCGCACGCCCAACCAGGCGCTGTATCTGGAAAACATCGCCAATCACGACATCAGCTTCGGCATCGGCCCGGCCGGCACGGGCAAGACCTATCTGGCCGTGGCCTGCGCCGTGGACGCGCTGGAGCGCAGCGCCGTGCAGCGCATCGTGCTGACCCGGCCCGCCGTGGAAGCCGGCGAACGCCTGGGCTTTCTGCCCGGCGACCTGACGCAGAAGGTGGACCCCTATCTGCGCCCGCTGTATGACGCGCTCTACGATCTGATGGGTTACGAGAAGGTGCAGAAGGCTTTCGAGCGCAATGCACTGGAGATCGCGCCGCTGGCCTTCATGCGCGGACGCACGCTGAACAACGCCTTCGTGATCCTGGACGAGGCGCAGAACACCACGCCCGAGCAGATGAAGATGTTTCTGACCCGCATCGGCTTTGGCGCCAAGGCCGTGGTCACGGGCGACGTGAGCCAGGTCGACCTGCCCAAGGGAGCACCCAGCGGACTTGTCGATGCCGAGCGCGTCCTCAAACGCGTCAAGGGCATCTCCATCAACCACTTCACCAGCGCCGACGTGGTACGCCACCCGCTGGTGGCCCGCATTGTGGACGCCTATGACGCACGCGGCCGCGTGTCCGAAGGCACTTCGGCGCCCAAGCACCGCAGCAGCCCCCGAACGGCCCGCCCGCTGCCAACGGCAGACGAACTTTAATCAAAATCAATAGCTACTAGCGCTTACCTCATAAGGGCTAAAAGCCAAAATGACCTTAAATCAACTGCAACTATCGCTGCAATTCGGTCCCAGCGCCGAGGCCGCCGCCCATCGCGAACTGCTGAGCCGCAGCCGCGTCACGCGCTGGATCCGCCATGCGCTGGCCGTGGATGCCGAGATCACGGTGCGCATCGTCGATGCCGAGGAAGGCCGCAAGCTCAATCGCGAGTACCGCAAAAAGGACTACGCGACCAATGTGCTGACCTTCGACTATCAGCTGGAGCCGACCGTGATGGCCGATCTGGTGCTCTGCGCCCCCGTGGTGGAGCGCGAGGCCCAGGAGCAGAACAAGAGCCTGGAAGAGCATTACGCCCATCTGCTGGTGCATGGCACGCTGCATGCCCAGGGCTGGGACCACGAGACCAGCGAGGAAGACGCCGAAGAGATGGAGGCTTACGAGACCGACATCATGAAGGAGATGGGTTACGAAGACCCTTACGCCAAATAATCCGCGACAACACCGACCATCATGATCATCCCCCACTGGCGCCGCCCCCTGGCCTGGCTGCTAGCCTGGGCCCTGGTGGCCATTGCGGGCGCAGGCTGGCTCATGCATGCGCGGTTGCTGGCCCTTGAGGATGCATTCGTGACGGATGCACGCATCGTGCATCGGCTGCTGAGCCAGCGTGCCGTGCAACACGATGCGGTGATGGCCATGCTGCCCCTGCTACAGCCACCTGCGGAAGGCCGCAGTGCCAAGGCAGCCTTGCCGCTGCCGCGCCTGCCAGCCGCCTATCCGCAGATCATCGAGGTACTGCGCCGCCTGCCGGACAGCAGCTGGCCGGCTGACTGGCCTCATGACCTGGGTGCCGCGCTGGATATGGCAGAGGCCCGCTCGCTGCAAAGCGGCCATGCCGAACTGGCCTGGGCCGACCTGCCCAAAGGCCGGGTATGGCTGGCGCTTGCCGGCCCAGCCGCCGACCACGCCCTGCTGCTGGATCTGCATGCCACCATTCCCTGGGACGAGTGGCCCATGGATGCCCAGACCAGTCCAGTGCGCGTGCGGCTTCAGTATCAGGGACAGGCCTTTACCGTGCAGGCCGGGCGGCGTCTGGGGCATGGCTGGAATTACGACTTTCACAAGCTGCTTGCCGCGCAGAGCCAGCCCTTCGATGTGGTGCTGGAGCGCGACGTGGGCTGGAGCGAGCTGCCCTGGGCCACCATGCTGGCCTGGGCGGCTGCCAGCGCTGCAGCACTGGCCGCACTGCGCACCCTGCTGCGCCAGCGCGTGGCCGCACGCCGGGCAGAAGAGCTGCTGCGTCTGGGCCAGGTCGCCCGTCTCAACCAGCTCGGCGAACTGGCCGCGGGTATGGCACATGAACTCAACCAGCCGCTGACCGCGCTGCTGGCCAATACCCAGGCGGCGCAGCGCCTGCTGGGCGATGAGGAGCCAGATCTGGACATGGCGCGCCATGCCATGAGTCAGGCCGTGGCCCAGGCAAGGCGCGCCAGTGCCGTCGTGGGGCGCCTGCGCCGCGTGGTCGAGCGGCCCGATCTGTCGGGCCAGGTCCAGGCTCTGCCCCTGTCCACCGCCGTGCATGATGCACTGCACCTGCTGGAGCCCGAGCTGCGCCGCCGCAGCATTGCCGTGCAGGTGGATGCTCCCGCAGACCTGCCAGCCGTGCGCGCCGAGCCTGTGGCCTTGCAGCAGATCATCCACAACTTGGTGATGAACGCGCTGCAGGCCATGGAGCAGACCGAGCCCGGCCAGCGCCGCTTGCGCCTCACGCTTAGCCCCCAGGGCGCGCGAGTCCTGCTGAGCGTGCGCGACACCGGCCCCGGCGTGGCGCCCGAGGCGCGAGCGCGCCTGTTCACCCCGTTCTACACCACACGCTCCGGCGGCCTGGGATTGGGCCTGTCGCTGTCGGAAAGCCTGGCGCAGGCGATGGGAGGCGAGCTCACTTTGGCGCCCCCCTCTCCTTCGCCTGCCGACGGGCCTGGGGCCGAATTCCATCTGCAGCTCCCGCTGGCACACCTGCCTTGAACGCGACATGACCTCTTCCCTCTCGCCCCTGATTCACCTTGTGGACGACGATGCCGCCGTGCGCGACAGCCTGGCACTGCTCATAGGCACGGTAGGCCTGCGCGTCCAAACCTGGTCCGACCCGCATGTCTTTCTCGCCGAGTTCGACCGCAGCGACGTGGGCGCCATCGTGCTCGACGTGCGCATGCCTGGCACCAGCGGGCTGGCGGTGCTGGACAGGCTGGTGGCGCAAGGGGTGGATCAGCCGGTGATCATGCTCACGGGCCATGGAACCGTGGAGATGTGCCGCCGCGCCTTCAAGGCCGGGGCTGCGGAATTCCTTGAGAAACCGGTCGATGACGAGCTGCTCATCGAGGCGCTGCAGGCCTCCGTGCGCCAGCATGTGCGCTCGCGCGAGCGCCACCAGGCCGACCGGCAGGCGCGCGAGCGTTATGCACAGCTCTCGAGCCGCGAATGCGAGGTGCTGGGCCTGATCGTGGAGGGGCTCACCAACAAGGAGATCGGCCGCGCGCTGTCGCTCTCGCCGCGCACGGTGGAGACCCACCGCGCCAACCTGTTCGCCAAGCTGGAGACCGACTCGCTGGCCATGCTCATCCGGCGCTACGCGGCCCTGGTCGAGGACGCCGCTCCGTAGTTCTACGGAGGTAGGCGCGTAGCCTGCCGCATGGACGCCCGGGTGGCGTTTTTCTACAGTGGCGTTCATACCCATCCACCTGGAAAAACGTATGAAACACACTCTGACACTTGCCGCCCTGACTCTGGCCATGCTGACCGCCGGCACCGCCAACGCCCAGGCCGTGCGCACGGAAAAGAATATGTCGCTGGAGCTGGCCAACCAGATCGCCGCCCAGTCCGTCTCGGCCTGCGCCGCCAACAGCTATGCCGTGACCGCCACCGTGGTCGATCGCGCCGGCGGCGTGCGCGCCGTGCAGCGTGCCGACAACGCCGGCCCACACACCGTGGAAGCCAGCCGCGAAAAGGCCTTCACCTCGGCATCGGCCAAGGCGCCAACGCTTGCCATCATGGAAAACTCCCAGAAGAACGCCGGCGCAGCCAACCTCAAGGACATCCCCGGCTTCCTGCTGCTGGGCGGCGGCGTGCCCGTGAAGGTGGGCAATGAGGTGATCGGTGCCGTGGGCGTGGCCGGTGCGCCCGGCGGCCATCTGGACGACCAATGCGCACAGGCCGCCCTGGCCAAGGTGCAGGACCTGCTGAAGTAATCGGATCTAGGATTTTTCGTGAAATTTCAACGTCTTGCCCCCCTGCTGATCCTGGCTGCCGCAGGCAGCGCTTTTGCCGACCATAGCTACTACGGCGCCCTGCGGATCAATTCCGCACGCTACCAAGCTCACGACATGGACTCCAGCGCCCGCCCCGGCCTGGGCCAGTTCGTGCCTGGCGACGAGTCGAATACCGCCACAGGGGGCTCCCTGGCCCTTGGTTATCAGCTCCCGTCGAACTGGCGCGTGGAAGCCGAGTACACCCTGCCCAAGAACAACGAGTTCACCAGCGGCTCTACCCGCTTCCCTACCAGCTTCAACCACCACCAGATCCGCTCGCAGCGCCTGATGGTCAATGCATACAAGGATTTCCCCCTGAACGCCCAGTTCTCGCTGTACGGAATGGCCGGCCTGGGCCTGGCACGTCTGGAGTCCAGCGGCTGGCAGGGCAATCCGGGCCGTCAGTACATCAGCGACACCCAGAGCAATCTGGCGTATTCCGTGGGTTTTGGCGTCAGCTATTCGCCTATCCAGAAGCTCAGCATCGACCTGGGCTGGCGCTATGTCGACATGGGCAAGGCCAAGAGCGGTGCCAACAACTTCGCCAACGTCCGCGGCCTGCAAGACGAGCAGATGCGTGCCAAGCTGACGGCCAGCGAAATCTCGATCGGCCTGCGTTACAGCTTCTGACCCAGTCACCTAGAGCAAAGAAAAAGCGGCCCTCGGCCGCTTTTTCTGCTGGTGCGTAAAGCCGTTTACTCGACGCTCAGGCCAATGCTGCGCACCAGTTGGGCAACGCGCACATCTTCGGTCCTGATCTGTTTGGCAAACACTTGTTGGCCCTCACCCACGGGGGTGATGCCCTGCTGCAGCAGACTCTTGCGCAGCTCGGGGTCCCTGAGCGCCTTGTCCGTGTCCTGAGCAATGGCCTGAACCACGGCAGCGGGCGTGCCCTTGGGTGCGAACAAACCGAACCAGGCACCAGCCTCAAAGCCCTTGTAACTCTCGGCCAGGGTCTGCACCTGGGGCAGCAGTGCATGGCGCTGCAGGCCGGACACGGCCAGCGCCGTGAGCTTGCCGCTCTGGATCTGGGTCAGCGCCGGAGCAATCGCAATCAGCATCACATCGACCTGGCCGGCCAGCACATCCTGCAGGCCCTGGGGGCCGCCGCGATAGGGAATATGCGTGGCGAAAAAGCCTGCGCGCTGCTTGAACTGCTCCATGGCCAGATGCTGGGCGCCCCCCGTGCCCGAGGAGGCATAGTTGATCTTGCCCGGGTGGGTCTTGGCATAAGCCACAAAGTCCTGCAAGGTCTTGAAGCCCTTGCGGGGATTGGCCACCAGCACAAAGTCGGACTGACCCAGCTTGGTCACCGGCACCAGGTCGTTCTTGACGTCATAGGGAAGATTGCGCTGCACATTGGGCATGATGGTGATGGCGCTGTCGCCGCCCACCAGCAGGGTGTAGCCATCAGGCTGGGCCTTGACCACGGCATCCACGGCCGAGACACCGCCGGCCGCGCCCTTGTTTTCCACCACGATGGCCTGCTTCCAGTCCCTGCCCACCAGATTGCCCACCTGGCGGGCCAGCAGATCCGGGGCGCTGCCGGGGCCGTTGGCCACCACCAGCCTGACGGAGCGCGCAGGAAACTCCGGCTGCTGAGCCATGGCTGCGCCCGATACACAGCTTGCAGCCAGCATGGCCCAGGCGGTGCGGGAAAGGAAACGGGGCAGATTCACGGCAAAACTCCTTAACTAAGGAGTTGATTGTCAAAACAATCACTTATTCCTCAAAATACTGTTTTCACATTTTTTTATTTCCAAAAATAATTAACCACGCAAGAAAAAGAAAAGAGGTGACGCGGGCCAGCGCCTAAGATCGACCCCAACCACAAGGCGCAATGCCGATAGAGAAAATCAGGAGACAAGAACATGGAGAACCTGGGCCACCTCGCCCTTTTGCTGGCCGCCGCTTTTACGGCCGGCGCGCTCAACGCCGTCGCCGGTGGCGGCAGCTTTCTGACCCTTCCCGCACTGGTCTTCACCGGCGTGCCACCCGTGATTGCCAATGCCACGGGAACCGTGGCCCTACTGCCAGGCTATATGGCGGGCGCCTGGGGTTTCAAGGACGATATGCAGTCCCCGCCTGGCCTGTCCATGAAGCAGGTGGTGGCTCTGTCCCTGATCGGCGGCTCCGCCGGTGCGGCGCTGCTGCTGTTCACGCCCGACGCCACCTTTCGCAAGGTCGTTCCCTGGCTGCTGCTGGCCGCCACCGCCATGTTTGCCTTCGGGCCGCAGCTGCGCGCCTGGGCCTCGGGCAAGAATGCAGCCCATGCCACCCCATCCGTTGCCAAGGCCGCTGCAGGCATGCTGATCGTGGCCATCTATGGCGGCTACTTCAACGGCGGCCTGGGCATTTTGCTGCTGGCCTTGTTCGGCCTGCTGGGCCAGACCTCGCTCAACGCCATGAACGGCATGAAGAACCTGGTCTCGGCCCTGCTGACGGCGATTGCCGTGGTGATCTACGCCGTGGGCGGCATTGTGGAATGGAAGCAGGCCATCGTCATGATGGTGGCCGCCACCCTGGGCGGCTATCTGGGAGCCCGCGTGGCGCGCAAGATTGCACCCCATGTCCTGCGCTGGGGCATTGTGGCCACGGGGCTGGTGATGGCAGGGCTGTTCTTCGCCAAAGGCTGAAGCGCTGTCCAAAGCAAAAAGCCTTCTCGGTCCGAGAAGGCTTTTTTGTGAGCACGCAGCGCTTGATAGATAAGCGTCAGAGGCCAATCTGACTGATATTTTCAGAGCAGACGAGCCTTGACCGTCTTGCCCTTGACCTTGCCTGCATTGAGCCTGGCGCAGGCCGCCGAGGCAATCTTGCGATCCACGGCCACATAGGTGGAAAAGTCGTTGACGCTGATCTTGCCGATCTGCTCGCGGCTGTAGCCGAAGTCCGCGCACATGGCGCCCATCACGTCGCCGGCGCGAATCTTTTCCTTGCGCCCGCCAATGATCTGGATGGTCATCATGGGTGGCAGCAGCTCGCCACCGGCGGCAGGCGTGAGTTCGTCAACAGGGAAGAATTGCGAAGCACGGCCTTGCAGTTGCTCGATCTTTCCCACGCTGCCCATCTCGTCCATGCTGACCAGATTCAGCGCCAGCCCTTCGGCATCGCCACGGCCCGTGCGGCCGATACGGTGGATATGCACCTCTGGGTCGGGGGTGACATCCACATTGATGACTGCAGACAGGTCGGCGATGTCCAGACCGCGCGCCGCAACATCGGTGGCGACCAGCACGCTGCAGCTCTTGTTGGCAAACTGCACCAGCACCTCGTCGCGCTCGCGCTGCTCCAGCTCGCCGAACAGGGCCAGAGCGCTGAAGCCCTGGGCCTGCAGCTCGCTCACCACATCGCGGCATTGCTGCTTGGTATTGCAAAAGGCAATACTTGATTCTGGACGGAAGTGCGCCAGCAGCTTGGCCACCGTGCTCACCTTTTCTCTAGTACCGACTTCGTACCAGCGCTGCGCGATCTTGCCCGCGCTGTGCTGGGTCGCGACCTTGACGGTCTGCGGATCGCGCATGAAGCGGCTGGCCAGCGAGGCAATGCCATCGGGGTAGGTGGCCGAGAACAGCAAGGTCTGACGGTCCGCCGGGCATTGGCGCACCACGGTTTCGATGTCGCCGAGAAATCCCATGTCCAGCATGCGATCGGCCTCGTCCAGCACCAGGGTCTTGAGGTTGCCGATGTCGAGCTTGCCGCGCTCCATCAGATCCATCACGCGCCCGGGTGTGCCGACGACGATGTGGGCGCCGTTTTCCAGCGAGGCGATCTGGTTGCGCGAGGGCACGCCGCCATAGACGGTGACGACCTTGATGTTGTCCTGCGCGCGCGCCAGGCGGCGGATTTCGGTGGCGACCTGGTCGGCCAGCTCGCGCGTGGGGCACAGCACCAGGGCCTGGACGGCAAACCAGCGCGGGTTCAGGCGATCGACCATGGGCAGGCCGAAGGCAGCCGTCTTGCCGCTGCCGGTGCTGGCCTGGGCGATCAGGTCCTTGCCCTGCAGGGTCAGCGGCAGGCTGGCGGCCTGGATGGGCGTCATCTGCGCATAGCCGAGCTGCTGGAGATTGGCCAGCATTTCGGGTGACAGGGGCAGCGCCGAGAAAGCGGAGGAATCAGAGGCCTGGGCGGCGCTGGTGAAGGTATTCATGGGAGCGGATTATCCCGGGCCTGCGCCACAAAAGCCTTGTGCCATCGTTATTCACGGTGCCATTTGCGGGTTGCCCCTCTTCAATCCGGGCCGGCCATGCTCCTAGTCTGAAAGCGCGCTCTCCATGAGCTGCCTCTGTTTGAAGCCAACCACAGACCCTCACATGCACCCTAGCCTTACCCGCAAGTTCTGCGCCGTCGCCGCGCTGGCCGTCACTCTGGGCTCCGCCCAGGCAGCGGAGCTGGACCCCCAGCCGCTCAAGCCCCAGTTGCAGCAACTGATCGCCAAGATGTATCCGCAGTTGCGCGGCGTCTACGAAGACCTGCATGCCAACCCCGAGCTGGGTTTTCAGGAAACCCGCACCGCCGCCAAGCTGGCTGCCGAAATGCGCAAGCTGGGCTTTGAGGTCACCGAGGGCATTGGCAAGACCGGTCTGGTCGCCATCTACCGCAATGGCGCTGGCCCCACCGTCATGGTGCGCACCGAGCTGGACGCCCTGCCCATGGAGGAAAAAACCGGCCTGCCCTATGCGAGCAAGGCCAAGGCCCAGTACAACGGCAAGGAGAGCTTTGTCGCCCATAGCTGCGGCCACGACATGCATATGACCAGCTGGTTGGGCACGGCGCAGGCGCTGCTGGGCCTGAAGAACCAATGGAAGGGCACGCTGATGTTCGTGGCCCAGCCATCCGAGGAAACCGTGACCGGAGCCAAGGCCATGCTGGCCGACGGTCTGTTCAAAAAATTCGGCAAACCCGACTACGCTTTTGCTCTGCATACCGGCTCCATGCCCTACGGCATGGTCGGCTATGTGGCCGGGCCGGCGACCTCCAATTCGGACTCGCTGGACATCACGTTTCATGGCCGTGGCAGCCATGGCTCCATGCCGGACAAAGGCATTGACCCCGTGCTCATGGCCTCGCGCTTTGTGGTCGATGTACAGGGCGTGATCAGCCGCGAAAAAGATCCCATGGAGTTCGGCGTGGTCACCGTGGGCGCCTTCAACTCGGGCAGCGCGGGCAATATCATTCCCGACCAGGCGCGGCTGCTCGGAACAATCCGCAGCTACAAGAGCGAGGTACGCACCAGAATGCACGAAGGCATAGAACGCACAGCCAAGGCCGAAGCCGCCATGTCGGGCGCTCCTGCACCCGAGGTCAAGCTGGTCAAGGGCTCGGATGCTGTGGTCAACGACGCGGCACTGGTAGGCCGCACGGTCAGGCTGTTCAAGGCCGCACTCGGCGACCGGAACGTGATCCCCATCTCACCTATCACGGCCAGCGAAGATTTCTCGGACTTCATCAACCAGGGCGTTCCATCCATGTTCTACACCCTGGGCGTATACGACCCCAAGAAGGTGGCCGAGGCCAGTCAGCCCGGTGGCAAGCCCCTGCCCTTCAACCACTCGCCCTTCTTCGCCCCAGAACCCGAACCCACGTTCAAGACCGGCGTGGAAACCATGACCCTGGCGGTCATGAACGTGATGCAGTAAGCGCAAGCCAGCCCCGCCATCGGGGCTGCGCCTTGCCTTCAGCGCGTCACTGCATCTGCTGCAGATTGCCGATGCGCACCAGCATCTCGGTGAACATCTGCATATCCGTGCGCAGATCCGGCAGCTCCTGGTACTCCAGCGCATTGTGGGCCGTGTACTTCTTGCCGGGCATCGCCGGACCGAAGTTGATGGCATTGGGCATGAGCTTGGCCGTCGTGCTGCCTGCGGTAGGCACGGGCCTGGCATCCAGCCCCGTGGTGTCGCCAAAGATATTGAGCAAGGTGCTCAGCCACGCGCCCTTGGGATCGCGGGCCATCCAGTTGCCCTGTGTGTACTGCACGCTGACCGGTACCTTGGCCGCATCGCTCCAGCGGGCAATGCCCTGCTCCACCTCGGCGCGCAGTTGCTCCGGCGTCTTGCCCCGCGGCATGCGCGCATTGGCCGTCACCTCCAGTTTGCCATCCGCGGATTTGATGAGATTGGGCGACAGCGTGAGCGGCCCCATGAAATCATCGGCATAGGCGATGCCCAACTGCCGGCCCAGATAGTCCAGGCCAAACACGCCATTGATATAGCGCACGGCCTGGCTGTACTGATTGGGCTGCAGCAGCGCCGCGCCCTGCTCCGGCATCAGGCTCTGCTGCAGAAACAGCGCCAGGCGCGGCACGGGATTCACCCCTTCCTCGGGGCGCGAGCCGTGAGCGGAAGCGCCGCTGACCTTGACCGTGACCTGGCCCTCGGCGCGCTGCACATCGATGGAGAACTTGCCCTGGGCCTCGTGCCTGCGCACAAACCCGTCCTTTTCCTTGGACAGCCGCTGCGCAATCTGATCCAGCGCAGCTGCATCGATGGCGGAGACGGTAGCGGAAGCCGTCTGCGCAATGGAGTTGGCCGAGGCGGCGCCGCTCATGGCGGTGATGGCAGGCTTGGCTGCATCCACGGTGACATCCGCAAACAAGGCCTTGAGCGCGCCCGTGCCCTTTTCAGCGACCACGGCCGGGTATTTGCTGTCCAGCACGATGTTGTACTGCGGCAGCGCGGTCTTGCTCTGGTAGTACTTCATGGCATCGCCGCCGGTTTCCTCGGTGGTCTCTATCATCAGGCGAATGCTGCGCGAGAGCGGCAGACCGCTGTCCTTGACCGCCTTCATCGCATACAGCACGGTGGCGATGGAGCCCTTGTCGTCAATCGTGCCGCGCCCATAAAGCCGATCGCCCACGCGGGTGACCTGGAAAGGGTTGATCTGCTTGCCGTCCAGCACCCACTCGGCTGCCACCACCGGCACCACATCGGCATGGGTCAGGATGCCGAACTCGGTGGCCTCGCTGGCGCGGCTCGCCACATTGGCTGGCAGCGTCACTTCAAAAATGCGGTTGTCCACATTGCGAAAGCGCAGCCCGAACTCGGTGGCCATGGATGCCACGAGCTTGCCGAAGTCCAGGATGGCCGGACTCTCATGCGCAGGCACCTTGGGATCGCGCACCGTGGGCAGCGCCACCATGCGCTGCAGGCTCTCCAGCACCGCTGTCTCCTGCGTCAGACGGTTGTACACACCCAGCAATCGCGCGATATCCGCGAGCTCGCCATCCGACAGCGTCTGGCCGCGCGTATAGCGCTGCACGGCAGCCGCCACGCCAGGCTCGGCCCTGGCGGCCTGTTGCGCAAAGGCCTTGAAGGATTCGGGCGGGGTCGCAGCGGACGATGCGATCAGTGCGTCCAGCGCGGGTTTCTTCAAGGTCTGCGCCTGGATGGGCAGACTGGCGCCTGCCAGACCCAGAATCAGACCGGCGGCGAGGAGGGACAAAGAGGGCTTGCAGGATTGCTTCATGAACAGCTCTTGTTGGAATCGTGGTGACGGGTGGGGTCGCAGGCCCGGCCCTGCCTAGGCCTGCGGCTCCATGCGCATGGGAATGGTGACGGGCCCGTCATTGACCAGGTGCACCTGCATGTCGGCGGCGAACTCTCCGGTCTGCACCTGAGCGTGGGCAAGCCTGGCCTGGTCCACAAAGTATTCGTAGAGGCGTCGGCCTTCGTCGGGCGCGGCGGCGGCGGTAAAGCTGGGGCGATTGCCGCCCCTGGTATCGGCCGCCAGCGTGAACTGGCTGACCACCAGCAGTCCTCCGCCAATGTCCTGCAGGCTTTTGTTCATCTTGCCGGCCTCATCGCTGAAGATGCGCAGCTTGAGCATCTTGGCCAGCAGCTTGTCGGCCTCGGCCTCGGTATCGCCGCGCTCGGCACAGACCAGCGCCAGCAAGCCCTGGTCGATCTGGCCCGTAATACGGCCGCCGACCTCCACGCGCGCCTGCTTGACGCGCTGAATCACACTCATCATGTACTCAAACCTTCCTTGGCCGCACCCTGTGCTTCGCCGCCCTGCTCTCCATCGGCCACTTCGCTGACCGTGTTCATGCCCATGGGCAGCAGCTCGATGCGGGCATACAGGCCTGGAATGGCCTGCAGCAGCGCGGCTTCAATCTCGGAGCGCAATTGTGCCGCTCGCTGCACGCTCCACTGGCCGGGAACATGCATGTGAAAGTCCACAAAGCTGCGCTCCCCCGCCTGGCGGCTGGAAATATTGTCAAAGTTCACCCCCTCGTTGCGCTTGGCATAGCCGTCCAGCAAAGTGTCAATCCTGAGACGCTGCGGCGCGTCCAGCGCCTGATCCATCAGTCCTTGCGAGGACTGCCAGACCAGTTGCACCCCCTGCACGCAAATATGCACAGCCACTGCCAGAGCCACCAGTGCATCCACCCACAGCCAGCCCGTCAAGGCGGCGGCCAGCAGCCCGACCACCACGCCCACCGAAGTCCAGACATCGGTCAGCAGATGCCGCGCATCGCCCTCCAGCGCCATGGAGCGGTATTTGCGTGAAGAGCGCAGCATGACCCAGGCCAGCAGCCCGTTGAAGACGGTGCTGAGCAGCGACAGCATCAGGCCCCAGCTCAATTGCTCCAGTGGTTGCGGGTTCCACAGCCGCGACAGCGCCGCCCAGGCAATCGCCAGGCTGGCGCCTATGACCAGCACGCCCTCGAAACCGGCCGAGAAGTACTCTGCCTTGTAATGTCCATAAGGGTGCTCGGTATCCGCCGGTCGCTTGGCCACGGTCACCATGGTCAGAGCAAACATGGCTCCGGCCAGGTTCACAAAGGACTCCAGCGCATCGGACAGCAGGCCTACCGAACCGGTCAGCCACCAGGCCAGGGTCTTGAGCACAATGGTGAGCAGTGCCACCACCACGGACAGGCGCAGCAAATTGTGCGGCTGCAGCCATTGTGAATATGTTGAGACGTCAGATTTGGACATGTTCAGGTTCTACAGCCTCTATATCACCAAGTGCTTTGATACATCAATAGTCTTTGCAAGTTGTCTATAAAGCAACCCAGAATCCCTTATCGTGATGGACATGTCATGGTCGAGGCTGACCTGATTCCTATATAAATACTCCCAGAAAAAAGGGAGGCGCATGCCTGATACGTTGATAGCACAGCAACCGAGGGATGAGGACGCCATTCTTCGACTGGTGGCCGATACAGCGCCCGCTATGCTGGCTTATTTTGATGCCGACACACGCGCCTGTCGCTTTGCCAACGCGCGCTATGCAGAGCACTTTGGCCACACCATGCAAACCATAGTGGGCATGGATGTGCGTGACATTGTGGGCGAGCTGATCTGGACACAGATCGAACCTTATCTGGACTCCGTGGCCGTCGACAACACTCAGACGCTGCGCTACACCCGCCAGGTCGAAAACGAGATTGGCCGGCTGCAGCACATCGAGGCAGTGCTGCGCCCTCACGAGGAAAAAGGCGTACTCAAGGGCGTTGTGGCGCTGATGACCGATGTCAGCCACCACCATCTGGCGACACAGCAGATACGCGACAGCGAAGAGCGCATGCGCAAGTTCGCTGCCATCACCACCGAGGCCATCGTGATGCATCGTGACGGCATCATCACGGACGGCAATGACGCACTGGCCCGGCTGGTTGGCTACTCGCTTGGCGAACTGCGCGGCACGCCGGTTCTCGATTACGTGGCACCTGAAGCGCGCCTGCGGGCGCTGCAGAACATGCGCAGCGAGCGAGAGGATCGCCTCGAGTCCGTGATCATGCACAAGAACGGCCAGCTAATCCCCGTAGAGATAGAGGCCTGCACCATGCCTGGAGAAAAGGACAGGCACCGCATCGTCCTGCTGCGCGACCTGACCGCAAGCCTTCAGACCCGGCAGCACATGGACTATCTGACCCAGCATGACCTGCTGACACATCTGCCCAACCGAGCGCGTCTCAACCATTTGCTGGCCGATGCCATCGCCAGGGCTGCCGGCGAGCAATCACGACTGGCGGTGCTGTCACTGGACCTGGACCAGTTCAAGGCGGTGAACGATTCGCTCAGTCATCAGGCAGGGGATCTGCTGCTGTGCGAGCTTGCAAAGCGGCTCCGAAGCACTGTGGGTGCTCAGGACATCGTGGCCCGCACCGGCAGCGACGACTTTGTGGTCGTGCTGCCCGACAACCCCGGCCTGCTGGAGACCGAGGCCCTGCTGACTCGACTTCGGGCCACAGCAGAGGCTCCCTATCTGATCGAGGGTACCCAACTGGTGATTTCCGTGAGTGTCGGCATCGCCATGTATCCCAAGGACGGGAAGTGTCCGGCGTCCCTGCTGAGCAATGCCGAGGCCGCCATGCAGATGGCCAAGAGTCGCGGCCGCAGCTTCTCCCAGTTCTACACTCCTGCACTCGAAAGCCGGGCCACACGCATGCTGATGCAGGAGCAAATGCTGCGCAACGCCGTGGAACGCGGTGAGTTCGAGCTGCATTACCAGCCGCAGACCCTCATGCAGACCGGCGAGCTTTCAGGCTTTGAAGCCCTGGTGCGCTGGAAGCACCCGCACCGCGGCCTGGTCTCGCCCGACGAGTTCATCGGCTTTGCCGAAAACCGGGGGTTGATCGCGGCCGTGGACCGCTGGGTGCTCTATCAGGCCTGTCGTCAAGCCCGTGCCTGGCAGCAACAAGGCTTTCCCGCCATCCCCGTGGCCGTCAACCTGTCGGCACAGGAATTCCGCCAGCGCGATGTAGTCAAGGAAGTGGCGCAGGCACTGGCCGACACGGGGCTGGACGCCTGCTATCTGCACATCGAGGTCACAGAAACCACGCTGATGCTCTCGGGCAATCAGATGCAGCAGACTCTGCATGCCCTCAAGGCACTGGGCGTGGGACTGGCGATCGACGATTTCGGTACCGGCTACTCGTCTCTTGCCTATCTGCGCAAGCACCCCATAGACCGACTCAAGATCGACCGCTCATTCGTGACCGATCTGCCCCACAACCCTGATGCGGCCGCCATTGTCAATGCCATCGTGCAGATGGGCCGTAGCCTGCATCTGGAGATTCTGGCCGAGGGTGTGGAAAGCACTGAACAGCTGCAACTTCTGAGAGAGATGGGCTGTGCCATGATGCAAGGGTTTCTCGTGTCAGCGCCACTATCTGCCGAGCAGGCTTCGGCATGGATGTCGCAACACTGTCAACTGCTACAAAGACAATAGTGCATGGCCTCGAATACACCGACACCCTCTCATAAAAGCAGCAGCATGTTTCATACGGATGCCCCTCAGGCATTGGCCCATGTGCAGCAGCTGTACCGCGAGCAAATCGATCATCTGCGAGCTGCCATGCAGCGTTTCGTGGCGGGTGAAACTCCGGCCGCGCCCATTCATGCCTACTACCCGTTCGTACGCATCAAGACCACCACGGTGGCGCAAGCCGATACCAAGCTGACCTACGGCTTTGTGGAAGGCCCGGGCACCTACGAGGCCACGCTGACCCGGCCCGACCTGTTTGCCAGCTACTTCGGCGAGCAACTGCGCCTGCTGATCCTGCACCACCAGGTCCCCATCGAAGTGGGCCTCAGCGACAAACCCATCCCGATTCATTTCTCGTTCGCCGACAACGACCATATCGAAGGTTCGCTCTCGCCAGAGCGCCGCATGCTGATGCGCGATGTGTTCGATCTGCCCGACCTGGAATCCATGGACGACGGCATCGCCAACGGCACCTGGCGCGCGGCGGCAGGCGAGGCCCTGCCTCTGTCGCTGTTCACCGCCCCGCGCGTGGATTACTCGCTGCATCGCCTGCGCCACTACACAGGCACGGCCCCCGACTGGTTTCAGAACTTCGTGCTGTTCACCAACTACCAGTTCTATATCGACGAATTCATCCGCCTGGGCCACGCCGAAATGGCCAAGGAGGACAGCGAATACATTGCCTTTGTCGAACCCGGCAATGTGGTGACCCGCCGTGCCGGCCTGCCCGCGGAAGCCGTCGACGAACTCGGCACGGCGCCGCCGCGCCTGCCGCAGATGCCGGGATACCACCTGGTGCGCGCGGACAATAGCGGCATCACCATGGTCAATATCGGAGTGGGCCCGGCCAATGCCAAGACCATCACCGACCACATCGCCGTGCTGCGCCCCCATGCCTGGATGATGCTGGGCCATTGCGCAGGCCTGCGCAACAGCCAGCAACTGGGCGACTATGTGCTGGCCCACGCCTATGTGCGTGAAGACCATGTGCTGGACGAAGAGCTTCCTCTATGGGTGCCGATTCCTGCGCTGGCCGAAATCCAGGTCGCGCTGCAGCAGGCCGTGGCCGATGTGACGCAGATGGAGCGTGCCGATCTCAAGCGCATCATGCGCACCGGTACCGTGGCCAGCACCGACAACCGCAACTGGGAACTGCTGCCCGACAACCTGCCCCAGCGCCGCTTCAGCCAGAGTCGAGCCGTGGCGCTGGATATGGAGTCGGCCACCATTGCCGCCAACGGCTTCCGCTTCCGCGTGCCCTATGGCACCTTGCTGTGCGTGAGCGACAAGCCGCTGCACGGCGAGATCAAGCTGCCTGGCATGGCCAACCATTTCTATCGAGAGCGTGTGGACCAGCACCTGCGCATCGGCATGCGTGCCGTCGACATACTGCGCGAAGGCGGCTCCGACCGCCTGCACAGCCGCAAGCTGCGCAGCTTTGACGAAGTGGCCTTCCAGTAAAGCCCAGCCATGCCGGAAACCGACCCGTTTTCCATGACATTGATGGTGGCCGTCAATTTGATGACGGTCGCTTTTGCACTGCCATGGTTTATGGGTCAGCAAATGAGCCGGGCGACCAGAAATGCTCAGCAATTCCTGCTTTTGCAGGGGCTGGCCTGGTTGCTCGTCTTCTGCGCCGGGCATGTACTCCCCTTCACATGGAATGCGCTGCTGTCGATATCCAGTGCCGCTGCTGCAACCGGCGCACTGTGGCAGCTGCATAAAGCACTCAAGGGTTGGCTTGGACCTCGCAACAAGATACTCACCCGCTCCCTGGCCGTTCTGTGCCTGCTGACACTTGCGGGCGTGCTGGTTCTGATCGAGAGCAAGCCCTATCGGTTGGCTTGGTTCAATATCAGCTACGGCTTGAGCCTTGTCACTCTGGTCTGCCTGACCTTATCGCCTCAAACCAACTCGGCCACGGCCTGGCGTTATCCGCTATTGGGTGCGGGCCTTTGCATCGCAAGCATTCTGCTCATACGCGGCTACTTCACCTTGAACGCTCCCTGGCTGCGCAGCTTTGCAGAGGAACCCAGCCCACATATGCTGCTTTCATGGCTGATCCCCATAGGTTCCGCCATTTTTTTCGTATCGATCCTGATGGCCTGCCGTGACGAAGAAGTCCGCCAGCGATCCGCAAACGCACCAGAAGACAGCCTGACCGGCCTGCCGCTGCGCCAGGCCATCAAGAACCAGGCCCGCTTCATGCTGAACAGAGCTCGACGCGAAGGCCTGCCGCTGGCCTTGATTCTGATCGACATGGATCATTTTTCCCGGGTCAACAGCCGCCATGGCTATCAGGCCGGAGACGCGGCGCTGCAGCTCATGTCACGCACTCTGCGAAAGCAGATGCGCGGCGACGAGGTCGTGGCCAGATGGCAGGGTGAATCCTTTTGCCTGCTGATTCACGCCGATCAATTGGGTGTCAGGTCGCTGCTGACTCGCATCCAGTCCGCATTCCAGATCGGCGCGCAGTACGAACTGCAGATGGATCTGGACTTCAGCGCGGGTTGTGCCCTGGTCCCCTCAGCCTGGAAGAGCCTGAGCCTCAGCGAGCTGGCCAGCCATGCCGGCACCGCCCTGCAACAGGCCAAGAATCAGGGCCGGGGAAGGGTGGAATGCACCACTCTGACGCCTCCGCCCGGCGAGGATCATGCCCCCTCCGACTTGGCTCCGCTGGCCTGAGTCAGCACTCGGCCTTGATCAGATCTGCCGCCTTCTCGGCGATCATGATGGTCGGCGCATTCGTATTGCCGCTCACGATGCGCGGCATGACCGATGCGTCGACCACGCGCAGCCCTTGCACGCCATGCACCCGCAAGCGTGCATCGACCACATCCTTCACGCCAGGCCCCATGCGACAGCTTCCCACAGGGTGATAGATGGTGTCGGCGTAATTGCGGATGAACTGCTCGATCTCCGCATCGCTGCGCGCCTGTGCCGAATACTCCAGCTCCCGCCCCTCGAAACGGGCCAGTGCAGGCTGCCCGAGAATTTCGCGCATGCGGCGTACGCCGCGCACCAGGCGCTGCATATCGTCGGCCTCGGCAAAGAAGGCAGGGTCTATGAGCGGCATGGCTCTGGCATCGGCAGAGGCCAGCTTCACGCTGCCCCGGCTCCTTGGCTGCAGCAGACAGACATGGCAGGAATAACCGTGACCCAGCACCGTCTTGCGACCGTGGTCGACCAGCTTGCCCACCACAAAATGCAGCTGCAGATCGGGTGCACGCTCCTGCGGCCCGCTGCGGACAAAACCGCCGGCCTCGGCAAAGTTGCTGGTCAGCATGCCCCGGCGCTCATGGCGCCAGCGTCCCATGCCCTGCCAGACATTCCTGAGGCCGGCAAACGACAGGCCAAAGCTGTCCGTCATCTGCGGGCCGTCCACCACCTGCACCACATCGGGGTGGTCATGCAAATGCTCGCCCACACCGGGAAGGTGATGCACGACATCAACGCCTGTTTGCTGCAGGTGCTCGCCCGGCCCTATGCCAGAGAGCATCAGCAGCTGCGGCGACTGCAGCGCCCCCGCACAAAGCAAGACCTCGCGCCGGCAGCGCAGCTGCCGGGTCTGACCACCCTGCACATACTCCACTCCGACAGCTCGGCGACCTTCCATCAGCACCCGCAGCACCTGCACACCGGTCAGGATTTCCAGATTGGGCCTGCTGCCTCGCACCGGTGTCAGATAAGCCTTGGCGGCACTGCAGCGCTCGCCCTTGTGATGCGTGACCTGATACAGACCCACGCCCTCCTGAGCAGTGCCGTTGAAGTCGAGGTTGTGCGCATGACCGGCCTGCACGCCCGCGCGCACAAAGGCCTGGGCCAGCGGGTTCGGATCGCAGAGATCGGAGACATGCAAAGGGCCGCTGGCACCATGCAGCGCATCCGCGCCGCGCGTATTGCATTCGGCCTTCAGAAAATAGGGCAGAACATCACTCCAGCCCCAGCCTGGATTACCCTGAGCGCTCCAATATTCGTAGTCCGCAGGCTGGCCGCGCAGATAGATCATGGCATTGATGGAGCTGGAGCCGCCCAGCACCTTGCCGCGCGGCTGGTAGCCTCGCCGACCATTGAGGCCGGCCTGCGGCACCGTGCTCATGGCCCAGTTGAAGTTTTTCTGCTTGGCCATCAGCGCCAGCCCTGCCGGGCAGTGGATCAGCACGCTTTTGTCTTCGCCACCAGCCTCCAGCAAGGTCACGGTGACCTGCGGGTTCTCGCTGAGCCTGGCGGCCAGCACCGCACCAGCGGAGCCGCCTCCCACCACCAGATAGTCACGCATGTCCGCCCTCCTTGTGCCGCAAATTCTGACCAGAGGCCTGCAGCAGCGAAACGAGGAATAACACGGTCGTGCAGAAGAAACTGTCACCGTTATGACTTCTAACACGCCAACCATGCCCGACTAGGGTCAAACCCGGTCAGAACCGGGATAACATTTTCCCGTTCAAACGCACTTATCTGAATGGAGACAAAAAGATGGCAATCCAAACCGTAGGCATCATCGGCGCCGGCACCATGGGCAACGGCATCGCGCAGGCTTGCGCCGTGTCGGGAATCGACGTGGTGATGGTGGATATCTCCGAGGCTGCCGTGCAAAAAGGCCTGACCACCGTGGCCGGCAGCCTGGACCGCCTGATCAAGAAGGAAAAGATCAGCGAAGCCGACAAGAACGCAGCGCTGGCACGCATCAAGACCTCGACCAGTTACGAGGATTTGAAGTCGGCCCAGTTGGTGATCGAAGCCGCCACCGAGAACTACGAGCTCAAGGTCAAGATCCTCAAGCAGCTCGATACCCTGCTGGCACAGGACGTGATCGTTGCAACCAACACCTCGTCCATTTCCATTACCCAGCTGGCAGCTGCCACGCAGCGTGCCGACAAGTTCATCGGCATGCATTTCTTCAACCCCGTGCCCATGATGGCCCTGGTGGAAATCATCCGCGGCCTGCAGACCAGCGACGCCACCCACGATGCCGTCAAGGCCCTGTCGGAAAAACTGGGCAAGTCGCCCATCACCGTCAAGAACGCTCCCGGCTTTGTGGTCAACCGCATTCTGGTGCCCATGATCAACGAGGCCTTCCAGGTGCTCAGCGAAGGCACGGCCTCGGCCGAGGACATCGACGCCGGCATGAAGCTGGGCTGCAACCAGCCGATTGGCCCGCTGGCCCTGGCCGACATGATCGGCCTGGACGTCTGCCTGGCCGTGATGGAGGTCTACCTCAAGGAATTCGGCGACAGCAAGTACCGCCCCTGCTTCCTGCTGCGCGAAATGGTGGCCGCCGGCCGTCTGGGCCGCAAGACCGGCCAAGGTGTTTACACCTACTAAATCGCCGGCCTCCAGGTCTTGTGCGCGACTGCGGCGGCTGCGACAGCCGTCTAAGGTTGCAGCAGGAGACCTGCCATGCAAATCGACCATCCCAGCCCTCCGCCCGAGGGCTGCATTTCTTGTGAAGTCCGCGGCCATGTGCTGCTGATAGGCATCAACCGCCCGGCCAAGCGCAATGGCTGGACGCCGGCCATGTTCCGGCAACTGGCAGAGGCCTATACCCGACTCGACGACGAGCCAGAATTGCGCGTGGGCCTGCTCCATGCTTTCGGTGAACATTTCACGGCGGGACTGGATCTGCCTGTCATCGCCGAGTTCATGAAAAGCGGCCAGAAGGTCATCCCTGCAGGTCTCGTGGAGCCCCATGACTATGGCCTGCCCGGCTACCGCCGCCGCACCAAGCCCATGGTCGCAGCCGTCAAGGGCA
Organism: Comamonas sp. HJ-2; assembly: GCF_053615495.1. NCBI lineage: Bacteria > Pseudomonadati > Pseudomonadota > Betaproteobacteria > Burkholderiales > Comamonadaceae > Comamonas > Comamonas sp. HJ-2. The sequence continues at coordinate 61,482 of NZ_JBSIFD010000012.1, forward strand.
TCTGCTTTACCGTCGGCATAGAGCTGATGCTGGGCGCCGATATCGTCGTCGCAGCCGACAGCAGCCGCTTTGCACAGATGGAAGTACAGCGCTGCATCATGCCCACGGGCGGCGCCACGCTGCGCATGCCCGAGCGCGCCGGCGTGGGCAATGCCATGCTGCATTTGCTGACCGGCGACGCCTTCGATGCAGCCGAAGCCCTGCGCTGCCACTTTGTGCAAAAAGTGGTGCCTGCAGGCCAGGAACTGGACGAAGCTTTTCGCATTGCCGAGCGCATTGCCGCCCAGGCGCCGCAGGCCGTGGTGGCCACGCGCCTCAATGTCCTCAAGGCCATAGAGCTGGGCCAGGCCGCCGCCGTGGCCGATTTCATCCCCGTGCAGCAGCGCCTGGCCAACAGTGAGGACGCCGCCGAAGGCGTGCGCTCCTTTATCGAGAAACGCCCAGCCCGTTTTACCGGTCGTTAACCCCAAGTCCAAGAGGTGATGATGAGCTTGAAGTCTTTTTCGCGCAAAGCGCTTGTGCCACTTGCGCTGACAGCTATGGTTTCTGTAGTCTATGCACAGGCTGCCGCGCCCGCGTTGCCCGACCCGGCCAGCACCAGCGTGCAGGCCATGGGCTGGATGCAGGGCTTTCCGCCCGCTGCCGACAAGCTCATCACCTTCGACAACCCCCTGGGCAATACCTTTCCACGCAATCGCTGGACCTTCTCGCATATCCGCGAAATCACGCCCACTGCCAATGTGTGGCGCGGTCCCGGAGCACCCAGCGCCCTGCGCTCGGCTCCGGTCGACATCGAGCAGGTGCGCTTCAAGGTCATGGGCACGGGCGAGGAACTGAGCTTTGTCCAGGCACTGGATCGCAACTACACCGATGGCATTCTGGTCATGCACAAGGGCCGCGTGATCTATGAGAAATATCTGGGCGCACTGGAGCCGCAGCGCCCGCACCTGGCCATGTCGGTCACCAAGTCCTTTGTCGGCACCCTGGCCGCCTTGCTGGCCCATGAAGGCATCATCAAGCCCGAGGCACCGGTGACCGACTATCTGCCCGAGATGAAGAACACAGCCTATGGCGACGCCACGGTGCGCCAGGTGATGGACATGACGATCGGCGTGAAGTACTCCGAGAACTACGCCGATCCCAAGGCCGAAGTCTGGGACTACGCCCGTGCCGGCGGCATGATGCCACAGGGCAAGGACTATGCCGGGCCCAGGAGCTTCTACGAATTTCTGCAGACCCTGCAAAAAGAGGGCGAGCATGACCAGGGCTTTGCCTACAAGACAGTCAACGCCGAAGTCCTAGCCTGGATCGTGCGCCGCGCCAGCGGCAAGCCTCTGGCCCAGCTGCTGTCCGAGCGTATCTGGAGCCGCATCGGAGCCGAGCAGGACGCCTACTTCATGGTGGATCGCATAGGCACGGAATCGGGCGGCGGCGGGCTCAACACCACGCTGCGCGACCTGGCCCGCTTCGGCGAGCTGATGCGCAACGAAGGCCGCGCCGCCAGCGGCCAGCAGGTGCTGCCCAGGGCCGTGGTCCAGGACATCCGCCGCGGCGCCGACCCGGCCAAGTTCGTGAAGGCCGGTTATGCCACGCTGCCCGGCTGGTCGTATCGCAATATGTGGTGGGTCTCGCACAACTCCAACGGGGCCTATATGGCGCGCGGCATTCACGGTCAGGCCATCTACATCGACCCCAAGGCCCAGATGGTGGTGGTGCGCTACGCCTCCCACCCGATTGCTGGCAATGCGGGCATAGACCCGACCAGCCTGCCCATGTACCAGGCGCTGGCCGATGCACTGACCACCCGTTAGGCACTTGCCCGCTAGGCACGAGACAGCTTCAGCCGCGACAGGCTCCGCTCACGGAGCCTGTTTGCATTGCACCAGACCTCTGCACTGTCTCCTGCGGTTTGGTGATCTGCAAATTAAATTGCACACAATTTAATTGTCTGCAATAATTCAACCCATGCGATCCGATGACGACCTTCTCCCCGACAGCTCCGAGCTGCTGCGCCTGGACAATCAGGTCTGCTTTGCGCTGTACTCGGCATCGCTGGCCATGACCAAGCTCTACAAACCCTTGCTGGATGCCATAGGCCTGACTTACCCTCAGTATCTGGTCATGCTGGTGCTCTGGGAAGGCGACCAGCTCACGGTCTCGGAACTGGGCGAACGTCTTTACCTGGATTCAGGCACGCTGACGCCCTTGCTCAAGCGACTGGAGAGCGCAGGCCTGCTGGCACGCCAGCGCGATGCACAGGACGAACGCCGCGTGCGCATCGCCCTCACGGATACCGGCCGGGCACTGCGCGCCGAAGCCGAAAAAATACCTGCCTGCGTGCTTCGGAGCACGCAGTGCACCCTGCCCGAACTGCAGGCTCTCACGGGCCAGCTCGGCACACTGCGCGCACGGCTGGCACCGCGCCGCAGCCACTCCTGACGATTTCCTCCACCCGCCCGCATTGCCGGGCAATCTCGCAAAGGAAGACACCATGGCCCAACTCGACAAGGTTCTCTACACCGCCCACGCCCACACCACCGGCGGCCGCGAAGGCGCTTCGCGCACCGATGATGGCCGTCTGGACATCCAGCTGAGCTCGCCCGGCGGCGCCGGCAAGGGCACCAACCCCGAGCAGCTGTTTGCTGCCGGTTACTCCGCGTGCTTTATCGGCGCCATGAAGGCCGTGGCCGCTCGCCAGAAGCTGACCCTGCCTGCCGACCTGTCGGTAGACGCAGAAGTCGATCTGGGCCCCGTGGGCGAAGTGTTCGGCATCGCCGTGCGCATGAAGATCAGCCTGCCCGGCATGGACAAGGCTGCGGCCCAGCAACTGGTGGACGCCGCTCACAAGGTCTGCCCCTACTCCAACGCCACGCGCGGTAATATCGACGTGACGCTGACCATCGCCTAAAGCGGCTCAGGCCACAGGGCACCGGGCGCTGCAACATAGCGCCCGGTGTCCAGTTCGAAGATGCCTTCAAGCGTCAGCGGCCCGGCAATATCGGCCGCCGCATAGCGGGTCAGCGCCAACTCCCTTACCTCGAAGACCGGCAAGTCCTGGATCAGTGCCAGCAACTTGTCCACAGCCTCTCGCAGTGGCAGCCGTCTCGCATAGTGGCCCAAGGTCACATGGGGTACATAGCGCCAGCCCGGCGCGGGCTCCATGGGCACCAGCGCCTTATGCAGGCGCTGCAAGCATTCCTGCCCCCGATCGACGCCCAGATAAGGCACGGTGGTGAAGCTGCCAGCCCCCGCGACTTGCACGGCAAAAGGGCGCAGCCGCAGGCTTTGCAGCATGGCGACATCGGCGCGCAGCGCCAGCCGGTCATATTCCCGCGCCTCATGCCTGTCCCCGCCCCGGCACAGCCCCCTATAGGCCAGCGTGATATGCGGCTGGCGCGCATGGCGCGGCAACAGGGCATCACCGAGTCTGGATCTGGCCTGCTGCATCAAGGACTCCAGGTCAGGGCCTTGCAGCATCACCACCCAGACGGCGCACCAGGGGCAGCCTTTGTGCCACTCGGCAAAATCCCGGTCCTCGCAGGGCTGTGAAAGTTCTTCGCTCTCTTGCATGCGGGCAGTGTGCCAGCTTCGGCCGCAGGCACGGCACCAGGACAGTTTTCCCACTTTTCAGGCCGCCAAGCCTCGCCTGTCAAATGGGTACCGCTATCAAATCAAAAGCAATCTTGTCGGCGTATGCGCAACCCCGTCCGACCCGGACTGGCCTGTTTGGGCCTGACAATGCAGGGATGAGCGATACACAAGACCCCTCTCACCCCTATGCGGACCTCACGCCAGACTGCGTGATCGATGCGCTGTGCAGCACGGGCCTTGTGCCGGACGGACGGCTGACGGCGCTGAGCTCCTATGAGAACCGCGTCTATCTGGCCCACCAGGACGAGGGCGACAAGGTCGTCGCCAAGTTCTACCGCCCCGGCCGCTGGAGCCGCACCCAGATCGAGGAAGAGCACGCCTTCTCCCAGGAGTTGGCGGACGTGGAAGTTCCCGTGGTTGCGCCGCTGGTGCTGCAAGGGCAGACCGTGCATGAACATGCGGGCTTTCTGTTCAGCATCAGTCCCTGGCGCGGCGGGCGCCGCCCCGAGCTGGACGACTGGGAGGTGCTGGAATGGACAGGCCGCTTTCTGGCCCGCATCCACACCGTGGGTGCCGCTCGGCCCTTTGCGCATCGTCCGGCGCTGAACCTGAAAAGCTTCGGCTACGAATCCATGCACTATCTGCTCGAACATGAGGTCGTGGCGCTCGAAGTGCGCAGCCGCTGGCAGCAGGCTTGCGACAAAGCTCTCTCATTAATAGCACCATCCGCTGACGGATTAAGCGCCGCAGGCCATTTTGGCCTGCATTCTGCGACGCAGATTCGCCTGCATGGCGACTGCCACCCGGGAAACATTCTCTGGACGCCACTGGACGACGAAGGTCATGGCGGCCCGCATTTCGTCGATCTGGACGATGCGCGCAGCGGTCCAGCCGTGCAGGATCTGTGGATGCTGCTCTCGGGCGACCGGGGCCAGCAGACGCAGCAGTTGTCGGCCCTGCTCGAAGGCTATGAACAGTTCCGCAGCTTCGACCGGCGCGAACTGGCGCTGATCGAGCCACTGCGCACCCTGCGCCTGCTGCATTACAGCGCCTGGCTGGCGCGCCGCTGGCAGGACCCGATCTTTGCCATCAACTTCCCATGGTTTGGCAGCACCGACTACTGGCAGGGCCAGGTGGACATGCTGAACGAACAGATCGAAGCCATGCAGCAGGAGCCACTCTACGCCTAAGGCGGTCCATGCCTGCAAAGAGCTAGCAGCGCCCCTGCAAACGGCATTCGGGCACGAGTTGCCCACGCGCATCGCGCCATTGCACGGCATCGCCATTCTGTGCCGGGGCAACAGGCGCAACAGACAGCGCCTCGGTTGCCTGCGGGCGATTGGGATCATGCAGCACGGTGGAGGACCCCACCCCGACACCCACGCTGGCACCGCCCACACCAGTGGAAGCGCCGACACCGGCACTTCCCAGCACCTGCCCGCGCTGATTGACGCCTACGCCCACACCGACAGGCCCGACGCCCGTGCCGACGCCTGCGCTGAGACCGCCGCTGCCAAGGCCCACGCCCACGGAAAACGGCCCCACCGGAATCCCGACGCCCACGCCAGCTCCTACGGAGCCGCAGGCGGGCAAGGCCAGCACCAGAGCAGCGGCACAGATCGTGCTCAGGATTCTGTGATGACCGGGCTTTATGGTGACTGGCATGGAATTCATCTCACTGACTCTCACTGACGTTTGACAGCCGCATTGTCACCCGCCGTGACCGCAAAAAGGTTATCAATCAGTAGCTCGACCAGTGGCTTGAGAGCCAGCTTCTGCGAGCCCTCGGAAGCCAGCAGGTTGTTGTGCACCAGCGCCATCCAGAACGGGCTGGCCAGCAACTGGGCACTGCGGCTGACCGAGCGGGTCTTGAGCTCACCCTCTTTCACTGCCAGCGCCAGCAAGTCCTGCACATAGTTCTGCCAGGCATCAAAAGCCAGCTCTTTGTACAGTCTGGCCAGCTCGGGCGCATGCCGTGCCTCGCTGAGCACCAGACGTGCCAGCATGCCGCGCTCGCTGCTCTCGACCGCTTCCAGCGTCGGCAGCAGACTGCGGCGCAGAAAGGCACGCACCGTCTCGCTTTTTCGACGCTTGAGCGGCTGGTAGACGGCCGAATGCCGCAGCGCATGCTCCACCACGCCCCGCAGCAGCTCATCCTTGGATGGGTAGTAGAGATACAGCGTGCCCTTGGCCACCTGCGCGCGGCAGGCGATGCGCTCCATGGTGCTGCGGGCCACGCCGCACTCCACGAACTCGGCCAGCGCGGCCTCCGCGATCTGCTGACGGGTCTGCGCCGTCTTGTCGAGACTCGGGCCACGCGTGCGCCGCTGACGCTTTGCCACTGTGCCGATATCCGGGTCCGCACAAGGGGCTGCCGTCGCAACATCCGCCATGCTCTGAAATCCTTTTCTAGAATTCATAAAATTGACCAATTAGTCATTTTTAACAATTTTAGGCCAAGCCGACTTGCCCGCACCGGGCATGCGGATGACTGCTCCACCAAAGCCTTCCCAATGCAATCCCGTCTGAGCCCCTATGCCTGGGTCTGCTTTTCCATGTGCGTCGGCGTCATGGGAACGGCGCTTGCCAGCCCGCTCTACCCGCTCTACCAGCAGGCCTGGGGGCTGCAACCCAGCCATATCACGCAGATTTTCGTGACCTATATGCTGGGCGCCTTGATCAGCCTGCTGTTTCTGGGCCGTCTGACCAACCTCTTCGGTTTTCTCAAAGTGCTGCGCCTGGGACTGATGGTGATGACCGTGGGCGTCATCGGCTCGGCCCTGTCCTGGAATGCCTGGAGTCTGGGCGCCTCCCGCTTCATCATCGGCCTGGCCTCGGGCCTGATCACCACCTCGGCCTCCATAGGCATGACCCAGCTCAACAACAAGGGGGACCTGCAGCGTGCTGCTGCGACCACCAGCCTGACGATTGCCTTCGGCTTCGGCCTGGGGCCCGTGGTTGGCGGCCTGATGGCGCAATGGGTGCCCCACCCGCTGGTCAGCAGCTATCTGCCGCCCATCGCACTGAGCTTTCTGGGCATCCATGCGCTGTTCAAGATCCAGCTGCCGGCGACCAGTGCGCCTGTCCACAACGCTCCCGGCCTGACACTGAAAGATGTTCTGCCCAGCATTTCCCAGCCGCGCAAGCCCTTTCTCTACCACTATGCGCTGGGCTGCATGGCGGCGTTCTCTGCCTTCGGCATGTTCAGCCTATTTGCCGCCATGGCCCCCAGCTTCATGGCCCAGATGCTGCCCTGGCACGGACCGGCAGTCTCTGGCCTGTCCATCGGCGTCATCCTGTTTCTGTCGGCCGGCATTCAGCTCATCGCCCGGCCCTACCCCACCAAGCGACTGATCATCATCGGCTTCTTCGCCCTGGCGGCGACCAATGCCCTGCTGGTTCTCAATCTGTTTGCCGGCTCGCCATGGCTGTTCGCACTGAGCGTGCTGAGCATGTCCTGCGGTCATGCACTGTGCAATCTCTCGGGCATGGCCGTGGTCAACAAGGTCTCCAAACCCGCCAACCGCACGGGCCTGCTTTCCACCTATCTGGTCGTGGGCTATGTAGGCACCATCGTCCCCATCCTGGGCATGGGCTGGCTGTCAGACCATATCGGGCTGACGGGCGCATTGATAGCCTTCTGTGCCTGTCTCGGCCTGCTGTCGGCACTGCTGGGCGTCATCAGCGCAAGGGCACGCGTGCTGCCCGTGCCGCGCCAGTAAACCCAGCTATCTGAAATGCGGGCCGGCTCCTTGCGCCGCAAGACAGTCATGGTCGTTGCGCAGCGGGCAGGCCTGCAGAGACAGGCAGCCGCAGCCTATGCAGGAGTCGAGCTGATCCCTGAGCTGGGTCAGCATGGCAATGCGTGCATCGAGCTGTGCCTGCCAATGCAAGGACAGGCGACTCCAGTCGGCCTTGCCGGGTACGCGGTTGGCCGGCAGATGGGCCAGTGCCTGCGCGATCTCGGCCAGGGGCACGCCCATGCGCTGGGCCACCTTAATCACGGCCACCCGTCTCAGCACCGCGCGCGCATAGCGGCGCTGGTTGCCCGCAGTGCGCGCACTCTCGATCAAGCCCTGCTTCTCATAGAAATGCAGCGCCGATACCGCCACCCCGCTGCGGCTGGCGACCTCTCCCACACTGAGATCCGGCATTCCCTCAGCCTCGGCCACCAGGCCGCTTCCGCATCCATTCATATCGGCGGTCTCTTCACACTGCACAGTCATCTCCCGCTGCTTTCCCGTTGCCCCTGCCTGGCCGCCATGACCGCAATCCTGTGTGGTCATACAAACCTCTTGACCTCAAGCTTAGTTGAGGTTGAACAATTCCAGCAGCTTCCGAAACAAAGGCCTGCTGCTGGCGGGCCCTGCCGAAGCCGCCTTGCCTGAAAGACTTTCATGGACGCCAAGCCCAGTTTCATTGCCCAAGCCTCTTCCCCACAACCGTGCTATCTGCAGCCCACCGGTCTTTATGACAGCCTGCCCAATGGCTACACCCACGTGGTCACCGTCCAGGAGCCGCTACGCTGGCTCTTCGTCTCGGGCCAGGGCGGAGAAAACGCCCTGGCCGAGCTGCCAGACAGCTTTGCCCAGCAGGCTGCGCAGGCTCTGGCCAATATCAAGACCGCCCTGGCCGCCGGCGGCGCGGACATGGGCCATGTGCTCAAGCTCACCGTGCTCATCGTCGATCATTCGCTGGAGCGCTTCGAGCACTGGCAAAGCGCCGTGAGACAGCATTGGGGCAGCGGCGAGGCCGGCGACCAGCGGCCGCGCTTTCCGGCCTGCACGCTGATTCCCGTGCCCAAGCTGGCCCTGCCCGGCATGCTGATCGAGGTGGAGGTCACGGCGGCCCTGCCCATGGCGGTGGGCGCCAAAGCCGCCACTCCCGCCTGACACCCTGCACCTGAACGCCTCATGAAGACCACAACACCAGCGGCCACTACCGTCCTCTCCAGAACCACCCTGCTGCTCATGGCCACGGCCTGCGGTCTGTGCGCCGGAGCCAATTACTTCAACCAGCCCTTGCTCAACTCCATGGTCCGGCATCTGCAGATCAGCGATGCCCAGGCCTCCAGCACCGTGACCATGGCCCAGGTCTCCTACGGCCTGGGGCTGCTGTTTCTGGTGCCGCTGGGCGATATGCTGGAGCGCCGCCGCCTGGTTCTGACGCTGATGCTGCTGGCCGCCTGCGGCATGCTGCTCTCGGGTATCAGCGGCCTGGCAGGCAGTTTTGCGCTGCTGGCTGCCGGCACGCTGATGGCCGGTGTCTTCTCGGTGGCCGCCCAGGTACTGGTGCCCATGGCGGCCACCTTCGCCGCTCCCGGCACCAGCGGCCGCGCCGTAGGGCTGGTCATGAGCGGCCTGCTGATCGGCATTCTGGCCTCGCGCAGCGTGGCGGGGATCCTGTCCGATCTGGGCGGCTGGAGCACCGTCTACTGGGCAGGTGCCATCGCTACGGCCTTCATGGCCCTGCTACTGGCACGGGCCCTGCCCAAGGCGGCTCCCGCCGCTCCCGTCAGCTATGGCGAAGTCATGAAGTCCCTGGGAGACTTGCTGCGCCGGCATCCGCGCCTGCGCAGCCGCGCGCTGATTGGCGGCACCGGCTTTGCCACCGTGAGCGTGCTGTTCTCCACCATGGCGCTGCTGCTGGCCGGGCCGGGCTTTGAACTCTCGGATCTCATGATCGGCCTGATCGGCATAGTCGGCATTGCCGGCGCACTGATGGCCAATGTGGCAGGCCGCATGGCCGACAAAGGGCTGGAGCAGTCCACCACGCTGGCCGGCGCCATTCTGATGCTGCTGGGCTGGCTGTGCCTGTGGCTGGGCGGCAGCAGCATCTGGTGGTTCATGCTGGGCCTGCTGGTGGTCGACGGAGCCTTGCAGGCCCTGCACATCAGCAACCAGAACGTGGTCTATGCATTGGCGCCCGAGGCCAGATCGCGCATCAATGCCGTCTATATGACCACATACTTCCTCGGCGCCTCCCTCGGTTCGGCACTGGGCTCGTGGGCCTGGCTGGCACATGGCTGGACCGGCACCAGCCTAATGGGCGGCCTGCTGGGCCTGTTCACCCTGGCCATGGTGCTCTGGGATCGCAGCCTGCTTGAACGTTCACGCAGCTAATCAATTTTGATAGCTTTTAGCACTCTACCCATAAGCGATACAGCCGGAAATCATAAAAAATCCCCGCAGAGCCACCACTCTGCGGGGATTTTTATCGGGGTAACCGAACCGCTCAGGCCAGCAGCGCGTTCACACGCTTGACATAAGCAGCCGGATCCTCGGGCATGCCGCCCTCGGCCAGCACGGCCTGGTCGAACAGAATCTGGGCCAGATCGTTGAAGTGGACGGAGCCGTCCAGCTTCTTGACCAGGGCGTGATCGGGGTTCACTTCCAGCACGGGCTTGGACTCGGGCGCGGCCTGGCCGGCCTGCTTGAGCAGGCGGGCCAGTTGCAGGCTCATGCCGCCGTCGCTAACCACCAGGCAGGCGGGCGAGTCGACCAGGCGGCTCGTGGCGCGCACGTCTTCGGCACGGTCCTTGAGCGCTTCCTTAAGCTTGGCCAGCACGGGCTTGAAGGCTTCGGCGGCTTCCTCGGCGGCCTTCTTCTCTTCCTCGTTCTGCAGCTTGCCCAGATCCACGGCGCCCTTGGCCACGGACTGCAGCGGCGTGCCGTCAAAGTCGTGCAGATAGTTGAGCGCCCACTCGTCCACGCGATCGGTCATCAGCAGGACTTCGATGCCCTTCTTCTTGAACACTTCGAGCTGCGGGCTGTTCTTGGCCGCAGCCAGGGTGTCGGCCGTGATGTAGTAGATCGCGTCCTGACCTTCCTTCATGCGTGCCTTGTAGTCGGCAAACGATGTGTTCAGACCTTCGTGCATGGTGGTGGCAAAGCGCAGCAGCTTGGCAATGCGCTCCTTGTTGCCGAAGTCCTCGCCCAGGCCTTCCTTGAGCACGGCGCCGAACTCGTTGTAGAACTGTGTGAACTTGCCTTCCTTGGCCTTGTTCTCTTCGCTGACCACGTCCTGCACGCCATCGGCAGCCTCGGCCGCAGCTTCGTGCCTGTCGTGCCGTGCCAGGTCTTCCAGCATCGACAGCACGCGCTTGGCCGAGCCATCGCGGATCAGGCGCACATCGCGGCTTTCCTGCAGCAGCTCGCGGCTCACGTTCAGCGGCAGGTCGGCGGAGTCGATCACGCCCTTCACAAAGCGCAGATACTGGGGCATCAGCGCCTCGGCATCGTCCATGATGAAGACGCGCTTCACATAGAGCTTGATGCCGGCGTGCTTGTCGCGCTGGTACAGGTCGAACGGGGCCTTGGCGGGGATGTAGAGCAGCTGCGTGTACTCGGTATTGCCTTCGACTCGGTTGTGGCTCCAGGTCAGCGGGTCCTCGAAGTCATGGCTGATGGCCTTGTAGAACTCCTTGTATTGCTCTTCCGTGATGTCCTTCTTGGCGCGGGTCCACAGGGCGCTGGCCTTGTTCACGGTTTCCCATTCGCCGGTCTTGACCATCTCGCCGGGCTGATCGTTCTCGCCGTCCTTCCACTCCTCCTTTTCCATCAGGATGGGCAGGCTGATGTGGTCGGAATATTTGGAGATGACCTGCTTGAGCTTGTAGCCGTTGAGAAACTCCTCGGCATCTTCACGCAGGTGCAGGATGATGCTGGTGCCGCGCTGGGCGCGTTCGATCTGCTCGATCTCGAAGTCGCCCGTGCCGCCGCTGATCCAGCGCACGCCGGCCGATGCCGGAGCACCGGCGCGGCGGGTTTCCACCGTGATCTTGTCGGCCACGATGAAGCCCGAGTAAAAGCCCACGCCGAACTGGCCGATCAATTGCGAATCGGCCTTCTGGTCGCCGCTGAGCTTTTCCATGAAGGCCTTGGTGCCGCTCTTGGCAATCGTGCCCAGATTGTCGATGGCCTCCTGCTCGCTCATGCCGATGCCGGTATCGGTGATGGTCAGCGTGCGGGCAGCCTTGTCGAAGGAAACGCGCACTTCCAGCTCAGGCTGATCGCCGTAGAGGCTGGCATCGCCCAGCGCCTCAAAGCGCAGCTTGTCGCAAGCATCCGAAGCATTGGAGATCAGCTCGCGCAGGAAGATTTCCTGGTTGGAATACAGCGAATGCGTGACCAGGTGCAGCAGCTGGGCCACTTCGGCCTGGAAGGAATGGGTTTGCTTTGTCATGTCTTTGTGAGCGAAAAACTGAAAATCAAAAGCCGCCCGGAGAACCTCTCAAGGCGATTCGCAGTCATAGCTAGGGCCTGCCCCTGATATTTCAAGGGCTATTCGGGCAAGAAAAAAGCGCAAGCACTTATTCAAAAAGAATAGCTACTTGCGCTTATCAATAAAGAGTCAGAGGCCAATTTCACTGAAAAACTGGCGCACCCCAAGCAAGAGACACCGAGGAAGGGCCTGGGCGGCCCCGCCGCCCCGCACCGAGGGTGTCGCCCCCTCCCATAGCGCGCAGCGCGTAGAGAGAGGGGGAAGCCGCAAAGCGGCTCAGGGGGAGCTTAGAAACTCTCGTGTGGAGCCAGATAGCGCCATTGGCCGGTGGGCAGATTGCCCAGGGTCACGCCGCCGATGCGGATGCGCTTGAGGCCCACGACCTTGAGGCCGACCTGCTCGCACATGCGGCGAATCTGGCGCTTCTTGCCTTCGGTCAGCACAAAGCGCAGCTGCTCGGGGTTTTGCCAGTCCACCTGGGCCGGCTTGAGCGGCTGCTCGTCCAGCGACAGGCCGTGGCGCAGCAGAGCCAGCTTTTCCTCGGGGAAGACGGACTGCACATCCACGTCGCGATCGCCGAAGGTCACTCGCACCAGGTATTCCTTGTCGACTTCCGAGTCCTCGCCAATGATCTGGCGCGCCACGCGGCCGTCCTGCGTCAGCACCAGCAGACCCACGGAGTCGATGTCCAGACGGCCGCAGGGAGCCAGGCCCTTGAGCTGGCTGAAGTTGAAGCGCGTCTTGCTGCGGTCTTCGTTCCAGCGGTTCTCGTTGGTGATCAGCACCACGGCGGGCTCATGGCCGTCCTCGGCCTGACCGCTGACATAGCCCATGGGCTTGTTCAGCAGGATGGTGACCTGCTGGTCCTGGCGCTCCTGAGCCTTCTGGTCGATCTCGATCCTGTCGCCGGGCACCACGTTCTGGCCCATGGTTGCGACTTCGCCGTTGACCGTGACCCAGCCGTTTTCCACCCACTCATCGGCTTCGCGACGCGAGCACATGCCCATGTCGGCAATGCGCTTGTTGATGCGCACGGCACCGGGACGGTCGTCCTGGCGCGCTTCGGCTTCGGGAGCACGCTTGACGGGAATCGCACGGTCCGAGCCATCGGCTGCGGGGCGATAGGTGCGAATACCGGTGGTGGGGCGACGGGTCGCCTCCGACACAAACGAGCCGGGAATATGGCGCTTTTCCGGCTCGCCACCACGCTCGTCGCGGCGTTCGCCACCACGCTCGTCGTTGCGGCGGTTGTTACCGCGACGGGCATCCCCGCGACGGTCGTCACGATCAAAGGAGCGGCCTTCGAGACGGTCACCGTAGCCACGGCTCTGCGGACGATCACCAAAGTCGCGGCCCTGCGGGCGATCGCCACCACGGCGCTCGCCATCACGGGGCTGGTATTCGCGGCGTTCGCCACCTTCGGAGCGGTCTTGGCGACCAAAACCACGGTTTTGCGGACGGTCACCAAAGTCACGACCCTGAGGACGCTCATCGCGGCGGCCTTCAAAGCGATCACCGCCACGACGTTCGCCGTCGCGTGGACGGAATTCACGGCGCTCGCCACCTTCGGAGCGCTCAAAACGGCCCTGTTCAGGACGGCCAAAACCGGACGAACGTGGACGGTCGCCAAAGTCACGACCGCCTTGCGGACGCTCATCACGGCGGTCGTCACGAGGATGGAATTCACGACGCTCGCCGCCTTCGGAGCGCTCAAAGCGACCCTGGTCGGGGCGGCCAAAACCGGACGAACGTGGACGGTCACCAAAGTCACGGCCGCCTTGAGGGCGGTCGTCACGAGGACGGAACTCGCGGCGCTCGCCACCGCGATCACCATCACGCGACTCGCCATAGGGGCGGAAACCACGGTCATCGCCGCCAAAACGGCGCTCGCCGCCTTCGTCGCGATCCGCGCGGGGACGGCGCTCATCGCGCTGCGAGAAGCCGCCGCGACGCTCACCGTCATCACGAGCAGGGCGACTGCCATCAGGACGACCAAAGCCTGAAGCGCGGGGGCGCTCGTCGCGCTCACGCTGAGGGCGTGCGCCACGCTCGCCACGCGGGCCGCGATCGGTGCCGCCAGCGGGCCTGGAGCCACGGGCTGCCGCTGGCTTTTCGGCCTTGGCTGGCTTGGCCGGTGCACGCAAAACAGGGCGCGCCGACGAGGAATCAGAAGGCGCGGAGGAATTGCCAGCACCAGGGGCGCCGGACTCTTTAGGAGGTTTGACTGACATTTGGGCGTAATTGTCTCGCGACGCGCGGGCGCGAGGCGAGAGTTATCCACAATTCCAGCGCGGAGCTAGGTTATAGGACGTCCCTCAGGCAAGCGCCTTGCGCGACGCACAGAACTCACCATGCCGCAGCGCTTCCAGGTCCAGTACGCGCAGACCGCCATACTCGATCTGGATCACGCGCTCGCACTGCAGCACGGACAAGGCCTCGTTCACACGCTGACGCGACAGGCCGACCAGATTGGCCAGCTCCTGCTGGGTGATGCGCAGAATCTGCCCCACGCCGGGATAGAGCAAGGGGTTGAACAAGGCGGCCAGAGTGCGCGCCACGCGCAGATCGGGATTGCTCATGCGGTCTATCTCGCGCGCCGCGATGAACTGGCCAAGGCGCTCGTTGAGCTGGTTCATCACAAAACGGTTGAAACCTATGGAGTGATCAAGCAGCCAGTGGAACATGTCTATGGGCAGGCCGCCCACAACAGTCTTGCGGATGGCCTGCACGTTGTAGCGATAGGGCTCACGCTTGATGACCGTTCCCTCACCAAACCAGCCGCCGGGAGGCAGGCCGGCCAGCGTCATGCTGACTCCGTCGGCGCTTTCGGTGTTCATCTTGAGAAGGCCGTCGACCACGCCAAACCAGTAGGTAGGCGGGCGACCGGTGCGGCAGACATAGTCACCCGGCTCGGCATCGCCGACGAGCAGCACGCGTGCCACGTTTTCACGCTCTATGGGCAACAGAACGGGCCACCAGGGAATGCCATCGAGTTCTGAGCTCAAAGGCTTGCGCCGCCTTTGATGCAGGGACAGTTCTTGACTCATGCCCAGAAGCATTGCCAAAGCCGCGCTGGCGCAACAGCGGGATTTCCACGAGGCAGCAAATGCGCCATTTTCAGCAGCATTTGTTACAGCGGATTTTCACTATGCAGGCTTTCCCTCAAATTGTCGTCAAACAGACATCCTGACGTCAAAGTCGCTCATAGCATGTCTGCAAGACTTTCGTGAAGGGTAGCCGCGGCGGCTCCAACCCCAACCAAGAGGATCAGGCATGACAACCACGTTCCCGCAACTGCTGCTCAAGCACGCGACAGAACGCCCCGATGCGCCCGCCCTGCGCGAAAAGGAGTATGGCATCTGGCAAACCTGGAGCTGGCGCGAAGCCGCACAGACCGTGCGCCACATGGCCTGCGGCCTGCGCGCGCTGGGGCTTGCAGGTGGCCAGAACCTGGCGTTCATCAGCGATAACCGGCCCCATGTCTACATGGGCTTTCTGGCCGTTCAGGCCTGTGGCGCAGTGCCCATTCCGCTGTACCAGGATGCCGTGGCCGCCGAGATGCGCTTTGTGATGGAGGACGCGGAGATCGCGTTCGCTTTCGCCGAGAACCAGGAACAGGTGGACAAGCTGCTGGAAGTGCGCGAGAGCGTTCCCGGCATTCGTCACATCATCTATGACGATCCGCGCGGCCTGCGCAAATATGACCAACCCGGACTCATCAGCACCGATGAGCTGCTGGCCAAGGGCAAGGAATGGGATGCACGGCACGCGGGAGCCTATGAGGCCATGGTCCAGGCCGTCTCGCCCGACGATGTCTCGGTCATCCTCTACACCTCGGGCACCACGGGCAAGCCCAAGGGGGTGTGCCAGACCCACGCCAGCTTTGGCGAATCTGCCCGCGGCGGCGTGCAGACCGATGGCCTGAATGCTTCCGACAATGTGATCTGCTATCTGCCGCCGGCCTGGGTGGGAGACCATCTGTTCTCGTTTGCGCAATGGCTGGTAGCGGGCTTCACCATCAACTGCCCGGAATCCGCCTCGACCATCGCCATCGACCTGCGCGAGATCGGACCCAGCTACTACTTTGCTCCGCCGCGCATATTCGAGGGCATGCTGACCTCGGTCTCCATTCGCATGGAAGATGCCTCTCCGCTCAAGCAATGGATGTATGCCAAGGCCATGGAGGTGGCACGTCGCGTAGGCTCGGACATTCTGGACGGCAAGAGCGTCAGTGCCATGGATCGCTTCAAATATCAGTTGGGCAGCTTGTTCATCTACGGGCCGCTGCGCAATGCTCTGGGCCTTTCGCGCATCCGCGTGGCCTATACGGCAGGCGCTGCCATCGGCCCCGAGCTGTTTCGCTTCTTCCGCTCCATCGGAATCAACCTCAAGCAGCTCTACGGTCAAACCGAAACCTGTGCCTATGTCTGCCTGCAGCGCGACCGCCAGGTGGAACTCTCCAGCGTGGGCCAGGCGGCTCCAGGCATCGAGCTCAAGATTGCCGACAATGGCGAGGTGCTGGTCAAGGGTGTGTCCGTGCTCAAGGAGTACTACAAGCGCCCCGACGCCACGGCCGAGGTGATCGACGCCAGCGGCTACTTCCATACCGGCGATGCCGGAGTGATCGACGCCAACGGTCAGCTGCGCATCATCGACCGCGCCAAGGATGTGGGCAAGACCAGCCGCGGCGCCATGTTCGCGCCCAACTACATAGAGAACAAGCTCAAGTTCTTCCCGCATATCAAGGAAGCCGTTTGCTTCGGCCATGGCAAGGACGAGGTCTGTGCCTTCATCAACATCGACTACGAGGCCGTGGGCAACTGGGCCGAGCGCCAGGGCCTGCCCTACGGCGGCTATGTGGACCTGGCCAGCAAGGCCAAGGTGCTGGAGCTGGTGGCCGACTGCATAGACAAGGTCAACGCCGACCTGGCCAGCGAGCCCGGCATGGCCGACACCCAGGTGGCGCGCTTTCTGGTGCTGCACAAGGAGCTGGACCCCGATGACGATGAGCTGACCCGCACCCGCAAGGTGCGCCGCAACTTCATCGCCGACAAGTACGGCGTGCTGGTGGATGCGCTCTACACCGGCAAGCAGCAGCAGTTCATCGAGACCCTTGTGAAGTTCGAGGACGGCCGCACGGGCAGCGTCAGCGCCACGCTGACCATCGTCGAAGCCAAGCTCCACCCGGCTGCCGCCTGAGAGGAATTTTCATGAATACAAGAACCAGCGGCGAAGTGATTCTGGACATCAAGAACATCAGTCTGCGTTTCGGCGGCGTCAAAGCCTTGACCGATATCTCGTTCAATGTCAAAGAGCACGAAATCCGCTCCATCATCGGCCCCAACGGCGCCGGCAAGAGCTCCATGCTCAACTGCATCAACGGGGTCTATACACCGTCCGAAGGCTCCATCACCTTTCGCGGCCAGACCTTCAGTCATATGAACAGCCGCCAGGTGGCCGAGATGGGTGTCGCACGCACCTTCCAGAACCTGGCGCTGTTCAAGGGCATGAGCGTGATCGACAACATCATGACCGGCCGCAACCTCAAGATCCGGAGCAACATCCTCATGCAGGCCCTGCGCATCGGCCCTGCGCAACGCGAGGAAATGCAGCACCGCGAGTTCGTCGAACACATCATCGACTTTCTCGAAATCCAGGCCTATCGCAAGACTCCCGTGGGCCAGCTTCCCTATGGCCTGCAAAAGCGCGTGGACCTGGGCCGGGCCCTGGCCATGGAACCTCAGGTTCTGCTGCTGGACGAGCCCATGGCCGGCATGAACGTGGAAGAAAAGCAGGACATGTGCCGCTTCATCCTCGATGTGAACGAGGAGTTCGGCACCACCATCGTGCTCATCGAACACGATATGGGCGTGGTCATGGACATTTCGGACCGTGTCGTGGTGCTGGACTATGGCAAGAAGATCGGCGACGGCGCTCCCGATGAAGTACGCAACAACGAAGACGTGATCCGCGCCTATCTGGGCGCAGGCCACTGAAGGAGCAGTCATGGGATTTTTCTTAGAGACATTGTTCGGCGGCCTCATGGTGGGCACGCTGTATGCACTGATCGCCATCGGCTTTGTGCTGATCTTCAAGGCCTCTGGTGTCTTCAACTTTGCGCAAGGCGCCATGGTGCTGTTTTCGGCCCTGGCCATGGCGCGTTTTTCGCAATGGATTCCCGGCTGGCTGGGCCTGGAGCCGGGGCTGGTCGGCAACCTGCTGGCCATCGTCGTCACCCTGGCTCTGATGGTGGGCGTGGCCTGGGTGATCGAACGTCTGGCCCTGCGCCATCTGGTCAATCAGGAGCCCATCACCTTGCTGATGGCCACGCTGGGCATTGCCTATTTGCTCGACGGCCTCGGCCCCATGGTCTTTGGCAGCGAGGTCTACAAGATTGACGTAGGCATGCCCAAGGACCCCGTCTTCATCATGGACAGCCTGTTTCAGGGCGGCGTGATGATCAGCCTGGAAGACCTGTATGCGGCCTGCATCGCCGCCATCCTGGTGATCTGCCTGAGTCTTTTCTTTCAGAAGACCAAAACCGGACGCGCGCTGCGTGCCGTGGCCGACGACCACCAGGCCGCCCAGTCCATCGGCATTCCGCTGTCGCGCATCTGGGTCATCGTCTGGTCGGTGGCCGGCGGCGTGGCTCTGGTCGTCGGCATCATCTGGGGCAGCAAGCTGGGCGTTCAGTATTCGCTGTCGCTGGTGGCCCTGAAGGCCCTGCCCGTGGTGATTCTGGGCGGCCTGACATCACTGCCCGGCGCCATCATCGGCGGCCTGATCATCGGCGTGGGAGAGAAGCTCTCCGAGGTCTACATCGGCCCCATGGTGGGCGGCGGCATCGAGACCTGGTTTGCCTATGGTCTGGCCCTTTGCTTCCTGCTGGTACGACCCCAAGGTCTGTTCGGCGACAAGATCATTGACCGCGTCTGAACAGGGAGAACAAGAATATGTTTTATCGTGAAAACGGCCAGTTCAAGACCAGCTACGCGGCAGACCAGCAGATCTTCGGCGTCGCGCAGGACCGCTGGGTCATCCTGCTGGTGCTGGCCTTTGCCTTCCTGGCCATTCCCTTCATTGCCAGCGACTACACCTTTCAGGCGATTCTGATTCCTTTCGTCATCATGTCGCTGGCGGCGCTGGGACTCAAT
Organism: Comamonas sp. HJ-2; assembly: GCF_053615495.1. Taxonomy (NCBI): domain Bacteria; kingdom Pseudomonadati; phylum Pseudomonadota; class Betaproteobacteria; order Burkholderiales; family Comamonadaceae; genus Comamonas; species Comamonas sp. HJ-2. Next base: position 80,450 of record NZ_JBSIFD010000012.1, read on the forward strand.
ATCCTCGTCGGCTACTGCGGCCAGATTTCGCTGGGTACCGCCGCCTTCATGGCCGTGGGTGCCTATGCGGCCTACAACCTGCAGGCCCGCATTGAAGGCATGCCTTTGCTGGTAGCACTTCTGGGCGGTGGCGTGGTGGCCATGGCGTTCGGCGTGGTGTTCGGTCTGCCCAGCCTGCGCATTCGCGGCCTGTATCTGGCCGTGGCCACGCTGGCCGCCCAGTTCTTTGTGGACTGGCTGGCGACCCGCGCGGCCTGGGTGACGAACAACTCCTCTTCCGGCTCGGTCAGCGCCAAGCCCCTGGCCATTCTGGGCTGGGCCATCGACACGCCCATGGAAAAGTACCTGCTCTGCCTGGCGATTCTTTGTCTGCTCGGCCTGGCCGCCAAAAATCTGGTGCGCAGCTCGGTAGGACGTGAATGGATGGCCATGCGCGACATGGACGTGGCAGCTGCAGTGATCGGCATTCGCCCCACCTACGCCAAGCTGTCGGCCTTTGCGGTCAGCAGCTTTATCGTCGGCGTGGCCGGAGCGCTCTGGGGCTTTGTCCACCTGGGCGCCTGGGAACCCGCGGCCTTCAGCCTGGACCGCTCGCTGCAGCTGCTGTTCATGATCATCATCGGCGGCCTGGGCTCGGTCGTGGGCAGCATCTTCGGCGCCGCCTTCTTCGTGCTGCTGCCGCTGCTGCTCAACCAGGTGCCCCACTGGCTGGGCCTGCCGCTGTCCACTGCCACGGCGACCTATCTCGAGCACATGATTTTTGGTGCGCTCATCGTGTTCTTCCTGATTGTGGAACCCCACGGATTGGCCAAGCTCTGGGCCACGGCCCGTCAGAAGCTGCGCGTCTGGCCGTTTCCGCATTGACGACTCCCCCTTGTGCCGCTGACGCGGCTTCTCCCAAGGGGGACGGTACCTTCGCCAGGGAGGCTCCGCCGCGAGGCGGCTCTTGCTCGGTGCCCCTGAATTGCTGAGTGCTTGATTGAGAGATAGCTGATTTATTTACAAGACACCGCAGAGTGCCTGCAACCGGGACAGCGTCCCATACAACCCAAGGAGACAGTCGATGATGTTCAAGAAAGTTGCGATTGCTGCCGCTGCTGTTGCTGCAGGCATGGGAGCCTTGATGGCCTCGCCTGCGGCTCAGGCCCAGGAGCAGTTCGTGCCTCTGCTGGTGTATCGCACGGGCCAGTTCGCGCCCCTGGGTATTCCATGGGCGGACGGCAAGCAGGATTACCTCAAGCTGGTCAATGCCAAGGGTGGCGTCAACGGTGTGAAGATCAAATTCGAGGAATGCGAAACCGCCTATGACACGGCCAAGGGTGTGGAATGCTACGAGCGCCTCAAGAACAAGGACGGCGGCGCCTCGGGCTTTGACACCCAGTCCACCGGCATCACCTTTGCCGTGACCGACAAGGCTCCCGGCGACAAGGTGCCGGTGGTCACCCCAGGCTATGGTCTGTCCCAGTCCGTGGACGGCAAGGTCTTCGAGTGGAACTTCCCGCTGCTGGGCAACTACTGGACAGCCGCCGACTCCATCGTGCAGGACATTCTGAAGAAGGAAAAAGGCAACCTTAAGGGCAAGAAGATCGCTCTGGTCTATCACGACTCGCCTTATGGCAAGGAGCCGATTCCGCTGCTGGAAAAGCGCGCCGCCAAGGATGGCTTTGAGCTGATCAAGCTGCCCGTGACCGCCCCCGGCGTGGAGCAAAAATCCACCTGGCTGCAGATCCGCCAGAACCGCCCCGACTATGTGCTGCTGTGGTCGGCCGGCGTGATGACTCCTACGGCCGTGCGTGAGGCGCAGGCCACGGGCTACCCCCGCGAGAAGATGTATGCCGTCTGGTGGGGCGGCTCCGACCATGACGTCAAGGACATCGGTGCCGGCGCCAAGGGCTACAACACGGTGACCATCCACAACACGGCCGAGAGCGACAAGGTGCATGGCGACATCAAGTCCATGCTCTACGACAAGGGTCAGGGCACGGCCAAGGACGCCAAGGAACTGGGCCAGCTGGCACATACTCGCGGCATGGTGATCTCCATGCTGCAGGTTGAGGCCATCCGCACCGCTCAGGAAAAGTTCGGCAAGGGCAAGGTCATGACACCCGAGCAGGTGCGCTGGGGCCTGGAGAACCTGAACATGACGCAGGAACGCCTGAACGAGCTGGGCTTCGGCAAGATCATCCGCCCCTTCAAGACCAGCTGCGACAACCACCTGGGCGCCGATTGGGCCCGTATTGCCACCTGGGACGGAAGCAGGTTCAAGGTGACTTCCGACTGGTACCAGGCCGACAAGTCCATGGTCGATCCGCTCTACAAGGAATTTGCGGAAAAGTACGCCAAGGAAAAGAACGTCAAGGTAAGAACCTGCACCCCCTGAGGCGATTCACGCCTTCCCCCCTCACTGGCGCCAAGCGCCTGAGGGGGACGACGGCGCGGCCTGCCCAGGTCCTTGCTTGATGTCTCTGACCAAGGCCCGCCTCGTCGCAACCGGATTTATAAAAATCAGCCTCGAGCGCTTATCCATAAAGTGCAGACAGCTATCTATTTTGAGTTATCAGGTGACCGCATGACCGATATCGCGCACACAGTTTCCACTTCTGCCCAGACCGCACCGCTGGTGGAAGTCAATGGCATCGAGGTCATCTACAACCATGTGATCCTGGTGCTCAAGGGCGTCTCGCTACAAGTACCCCACCAGAGCATCGTGGCCCTGCTGGGCGGCAATGGCGCAGGCAAGACCACCACGCTGCGCGCCATCTCCAACCTGCTCAAAGGCGAGCGCGGCGAAGTCACCAAGGGCGGCATTACGCTGGAGGGCGAGCAGATCGCCAACCTCTCGCCCGCCGAACTTGTCAAGCGCGGAGTGGTCCAGGTCATGGAAGGACGCCACTGCTTCGCCCACCTGACGATCGAAGAAAACCTGCTCACCGGCAGCTACACACGCACGGACAAGGGCGAGATTGCAGCCAATCTCGAGAAGGTCTACAACTACTTCCCGCGCCTCAAGACCCGGCGCACCAGCCAGGCTGCCTACACCTCGGGCGGCGAGCAGCAGATGTGTGCCATCGGCCGTGCGCTGATGAGCAACCCGCGTATGGTTTTGCTAGACGAGCCTTCCATGGGCCTGGCGCCGCAGATCGTGGACGAGGTCTTTCACATCGTCAAAGACCTCAACAGCAAGGAAAAAGTCACCTTCCTGCTGGCCGAACAGAACACCAACATGGCGCTCAAATACGCCGACTACGGCTACATCATGGAAAGCGGGCGCATCGTCATGGACGGCTCCGCCAAGGATCTGGCCAGCAACGAGGACGTCAAGGAGTTCTATCTGGGCGTGGGCGGCGGCGAGCGCAAGAGCTTCAAGGACGTCAAGAGCTACAAACGCAGAAAACGCTGGCTGGCCTGATGGCTGCCCCCTGAGGCGCTTCGCGCCTTCCTCCCAGGGGGACGACAGCCTCGCTGCGCGGCTGCGCTTGCTCGCTGTCTCTGGCTTGGTGCGCGCCAGTTTTTAGCTTGCGCCCATTGACTTCCGTTTTGCTTGCAGATTTTCTCTACAGGATTTGCCATGAGTGATTTCTACGATGCCCTGGAAACCCGCAGCCCCGAACAGCGCGAAGCCGACTGCATGGCCAGCCTGCCGCTGCAGATTGCCCATGCACAGCAGCGCTCCAGCGCTTTTGCCGAAATTCTCAAAGGTGTGGATGCATCCCGTATCACCAATCGCGCAGCGCTGGCCACCTTGCCTGTGACGCGCAAGAGCGAGCTGCTGGAGCGCCAGGCCGCACAGCGTCCGCAGCAGATTTTTGGCGGATTCAATGCCATTGGCCTTGGCCACGACATGCCCAGGCTGTTTTCCAGCCCCGGCCCCATCTACGAGCCCGAAAGCCGCCGCCCCGACTACTGGCGCATGGCCCGCTCCATGTACGCCGCAGGCTTCAGGGCTGGTGAGCTGGTGCATAACTGCTTCAGCTATCACTTCGTGCCCGCCGGATCGATGATGGAAACCGGCGCCCAGGCCCTGGGCTGCACGGTGTTCGCGGGCGGCACGGGCCAGACCGAGCAACAGGTGCAGGCCATGGCTGATCTGCGGCCTGCAGCCTATGTGGGTACGCCCAGTTTTCTGAAAATCATTGTGGAAAAGGCCCTGGAGATGGGAGTGAAGCTGCCCAGCCTGACCAAGGCCATGGTCAGCGGCGAAGCCTTCCCCCCCTCGCTCAGCCAATGGATGCGCGAGCATGGCATAGATGCCTACCAGAGCTATGGCACGGCCGATCTGGGCCTGATTGCCTATGAGACCAGCGCCCGTGAAGGTCTGGTGCTGGACGAGGGCGTGATCGTGGAGATTGTGCGCCCCGGAACCGGCGACCCTGTGGCGGAGGGCGAGGTGGGCGAGCTGGTCATCACCACGCTCAACCCCGACTATCCGCTGATCCGCTTTGGCACGGGTGACCTCTCGGCCTATCTTCCGGGAACCTGCCCCACGGGTCGCACCAATGCCCGCATCAAGGGCTGGATGGGCCGCGCCGACCAGACCACCAAGGTGCGCGGCATGTTCGTGCATGCCAAACAGGTGGCCGAGGTCGTCAAGCGCTTTCCGCAAATCGTCAGGGCCAGGCTGGTGGTGACGGGTGAGATGGCCAACGACCAGATGCAGTTGCTGGTTGAAACCACGGAAACCGCACCGGGCTTTGCCCTGCAGGTGATCGACGCCTTGCGCGAAGTCACCAAGCTGCGTGGCGAAGTGCAGATGGTGTCTCCCGGCAGCCTGCCCAATGACGGCAAGGTGATCGAGGACGCACGCTCCTATCAGTGAAGCTCTGAAGAGCTGCCGGCATTCGACTGGCTCTGCAACCTAAAGGTTTTGTACTGGGACTTGAGCTTGGCCAAGCCCCTGCACATGTGTCGCCAATACGCGACAGGCAATCGGTTTGCTTTAACGCAAATGCAATGTGATCGCCCGCTCCATCAAGGGATAACACTTAGAAAATAACAAAAACCCCACAGATTAGCGCTACCTAGAATCCGGCTTTACGTCACGACAAGTCAACCGTCCTGGTCTGCTTGCACATTATTTTTAGGGAGACACTGTGAAAACTATTTTCAAGATCGCCACCATCGCTCTGGCCGCCACCGCAGCCATCAGCAGCCATGCCGACAGCTACCCAGCCGCTGGCAAGACGATCACGATCATCGTGCCTTTCACGGCAGGCGGCCCCACCGACAAGGTGGCTCGCGACCTGGCCGAATCCATGCGCAAGCAGCTTAACAATGCCACCATCGTCATCGACAACGCAGACGGTGCCGGCAGCACGATTGGCACGGCCAAGGCCGCACGTGCACGCAATGACGGCTACACGCTGCTGCTGACGCATATCGGCATGTCCACCATTCCGACGCTGTACCGCAAGCTGTCCTTCAACGTACTCAACGACTTCGAGTACGCCGGCATCATCAACGATGTGCCCATGACGCTGATCGGCCGCCCCACTCTGCCCGCCAAGAACTTCGCCGAAGTCAAGGACTGGGTCAGCAAGAACCAGGGCAAGGTGAATCTGGCCAACGCCGGCGTGGGCTCGGCATCGCACCTGTGCGGCCTGATGTTCCAGGCCTCGCTGCAGCAGGACATGACGCCCGTGCCCTACAAGGGTGCAGCTCCTGCGATTGCCGATCTGATGGGCAACCAGGTGGACCTGCTGTGCGACCAGACCACCAACACCACTTCGCAGATTGCCGCCAAGAAGGTTCAGGCCTATGCCGTGACCACTGCCAAGCCTCTGACCACGCCTGCACTCAAGGACCTGCCCACGCTGCAGTCCCTGGGCTTGAAGGACTTCAACGTGACCATCTGGCACGGTCTGTACGCCCCCAAGGGCACGCCTGCCGATGTGGTGCAAAAGATCAACGAGGCCATGAAGGCTTCGCTCAAGGACCCCGAGTTCATCAAGCGCCAGGAAGCCCTGGGTGCCGTGATTGCCACCGACGACCGCACCAACCCTGCGGGCCACAAGAAGTTTGTGGAAGCCGAAATCGCCAAGTGGGGCAAGGTCATCAAGGCCGCCGGCATCTACGCCGACTGAGAACGCACGATCCGTTCAACGCAAAAAAGCCTGCATCTGCAGGCTTTTTTGCATGGGGCGACCGAAGAAGGCCGCTTACCAGGTCACTTCCTTGCCATCGGCGGCGCTGCGCCTGAGCATGTCGACAAAAGGCACGATGCGCTGGCCCAGGGCCACGCCGTCCTGATTTGCAGGCACGGCATCCTCCTCCTGCGCTTCGTCTTGCGGCTGCGCACGTCTGGCCGCATCTTCGGCGGCTGCAGCCTCCAGCGCGACGATCGCGGCCGGAATCTGCTCCACGGTGATGATGCCATGCACCTCATCGGGAGACTTGCCGATGATTTCCAGCAGCTTGCGGCCGTTGGCGTCCAGCATGATGAGGTCTGCCGTGGCACGCGATTTGAATTTGTAGGGCATGGAGCGATTCCTTCAGCGGTAGATGTATTCGCGGTTGAAAGGATAGCCGCTCTGCGCACCCGCCATCGCACCGCTGCGCAGATCGCCATCGGGTTTGCTGCACAGCATCTGATGCAACGCAATCCAGCCATGCTCGAAGCCCATGGCCGAGCCCGCCAGATAAAGACGATAGGCACGCAAAGCCCTGGCGGCCTTTTCCTCGTCGTACTGGGCTTGCAAAATGATTTGAGCTTCGCCCAGCCTGGCCTCCAACCCATCCGACCAGGCCCAAAGCGTGCGCGCGTAATGCGGGCGCAAGTTCTCGGTATCCACCATTTCCAGTCCGCTGGCCGCCAGATCATGCAGCACGCGGCTGACATGCATGAGCTCTCCACCGGGAAAGATGTAGCGGTTGATGAACTCGCCCATGCCGGCACCCAGCTCCACATTGCTGACGCCGCCCGCCGTGATGCCATGGACCAGGGCCAGTCCGCCGGGCCTGAGCATGGAATAAATGGTTTCGAAGTATTCCTGCAGATTGGCACTTCCCACATGTTCGAACATGCCGACTGAGCCGATCTTGTCGAATGGCTCCACATCACCCATTTGCCGGTAGTCGCGCAACTCGACCTGAACCTTGCCCTGCAGGCCCTTCTCGGCAATCAGACGCTGCACATGATCGAACTGGTTGCGCGACAGTGTGATGCCGTGGGCCTGCACGCCGTAATGCTCGGCTGCCCAGAAGACCAGTCCGCCCCAGCCAGAGCCTATGTCCCAGAAGCGTTCTCCGGGCTGGAGCTTGAGCTTTCTGCAGATGTGATCGAGCTTGGCCTCCTGCGCCTGCGCCAGGCTCATGCCCTGCTCTTTGTAGTAAGCGCAGGAATAGACGCGGCGCGGGTCCAGCCACAGTGCGTAGAAGTCGTCGGAGAGATCGTAATGAAACTGAATCTGCTCCGCATCGCGGGTCAGCGTGTGCATCGCCAGCGACCTGGCCTTGGAGACCGTCTGCCCCAGCCAGGAGGGCGTATGACCGACCGGATCACCGCGCAACAGCCCGGCCGCTGCCGCCATGATGTCGCGGGAGCTGCCCTTGACCTCCACCCAGCCCTCGACGATGGCCGAACCAATCGAGCCGATCTGGCCGTCCAGCAGCGCCGCAACAGCCTTGGGAGAGCGAAAAATGAGTTGAACCGCACTGTGTTCAGGCCCGATACGCTCGCCCGAGGGAAGCTGTATCGATGCAGTCACAGGAAGTCTTGCTAGCAGCGGCTCCAATGTGCTCAACAGGTTTTTCATGAAAACCATTGTTCACATCGACTATGGCAGGGTCAAGACGGAAAACATCCCTGCCGAAAACTGCCTCCAGGTCTGGCAGAGGATCAGTTACGGGCTTTCACCAGCCTGTCGTAGGCCTTGAGGGTGGCTGGGGCCACAGACTGCAGCACTTGTTCATAAGCCGTCTTGTGACGCGCCAGCAAGCGCATGGAGGCAACGGTGCGGCTGCGGCAGAACCAGTGGCAGGTGTGTTGCATCAGCATCAGCTCGGCCGTCATGGTGAAGGCTCGGCGCTTGCGCTCCTCCTCGTCAGCCGCATCCCCCACACGGGCGGCCGCCAGCGCCTGGGCATGAAGCTTCATGGTCTCGCGCACATCCATGGTGGCCGAAGGCAGAACCCTGGTCATATAGGGCAGCGCCAGCGGCAGGGTACTGGCACGCGTCTGCTCGGCCGGCAGGGTGGCGAACTCATCCGCGAAACGCTGAAACTGGCTCACCAGACTGCTCTCGGTATTGGCCAGCACGGGCCAGATCTGTTCACGCCTCTGCGCATCCTTCTCGCCGATGACACGCAGATATCCCTCCATCAGATTGGCCATGAGCTTCTCGATCTGAAAGCGTGCCAGATGCTGGGCCAGAAGCTGGGTGTGCTGACGCTGCTCCTGCTTCTTGAGCACGTAGAGCACGGTGGTGACAATGATGGCGAGCGTTAGAAAATCCATGAAGCGAAACCAGACAGGCGGACAAGCGCAATGAGAAAAAGGATGAGTGTAGTCAGCCTGAGGGCTTTGCTGGGAATTAGTGCCGCAATTGCAGGCCTGACGGGCTGCAGCAGCGCCGGCTATTACTGGCAAGGTTTCAAGGGACAGATGCAGATTCTTCAGGCCGCACGACCTATTGATGACTGGCTGGCAGAAGACAGTACCTCCGCAGCACTGCGTCAACGCCTGCAGACTGCGCAACGGATGCGCCGCTTCGCCAGCCGGGAACTGGCTCTGCCCGACAACGCCAGCTACACCCGCTACGCTCAGCTGCAGCGTCCGTTTGCGGTCTGGAACGTGGTGGCAGCCCCGGCCTACAGCCTGGAGATGCACCAGTGGTGCTTTCCCGTCACCGGCTGCATTGCCTACCGAGGCTACTTCAGCAAGAGCGACGCACAGGCGCAGGCACTGACGCTTCAGTCCCTGGGTTTGGAAACCAGCGTCTATGGCGTGCCTGCCTACTCCACGCTGGGCTATCTGAACTGGCTGGGCGGCGACCCCTTGCTCAGCACCTTCACCTCCTGGCAGGAGGGTGACTTTGCCGGCCTGCTGTTCCACGAACTGGCCCATCAGCTGCTGTATGTGAAGAATGACACGGTCTTCAACGAATCCTTTGCCACCACAGTGGAACGCATGGCCACGCCCTTGTGGCTGCACAGCCATGCCAGCGCCGCCACGCAACAACGCTGGCAACAGAGCCTGCAGCGGCGCGAGCTATGGCAGCAGCTGACGCGCGAGACCCGCCAGCGCCTGCAACAGATTTATGAACAGAAAAATACTGAAGCCTTTGATGCCAAAGTGCTGGAAGCCATCAAAAGCAAAGTATTTGACGAATTCCGCGCCACTTATGCGCAGCTCAGAGCGCAATGGATTGCCAGCGACGAGCCCCTGCTGACCAGTCTCGCCCTGCGCGAGCAGTATTACCGGCGCCTGACCCAGACCGATGAATGGGTGGCCCAGGCCAATAACGCCAGCTTCGGTGCCCTGGCCGCCTATGACGACTGGGTGCCGGCCATGACTCGCTGGTGGCAGCAACTGCGCGGCGAAGGCCCAGCCACTCCCGAGACCTGGCGCAGCTTCTATGCGCAGATGCGCGAGCTGGCAGCCTTGCCTGCTGAAGAGCGCAAGCTGCGGCTATGCGCCCAGTGGGGAAAAGCGGCAGAAACAGCGACCCAGTGCCAATAAATACGTCAAATTGACATAAAACAATTTTTTACAAGGGTTAACCATGTAGGAGGCTTCAGCGGTTTTTAAGAAAGTCCCGCCAGACTTCTCCGATACCTATTTTTTGCCGTCCACCGTGGCTACCCAAGACTCCGTTTCCGCCCCATTTTTCAAGGGGCTTTTTCAACCTCGCACGCCTCAGTTCATCGCTCTGGCCCTGGCCATCTGGCTGACACTGACGGCGAACTGGGCCCTGTGGCTGCGCCTGCCTTCCCTGGATGGCTATCACGGCAGTCTGGCCCTGCTGGCCCTGCGGGTTGTGCCGCTGGTGCTGGGCGCCAGCCTTCTGCTGACCTCTTTGTTTGCCTGGCCGCGCTTTACCAAGCCGCTCTGGGTGGCGCTGCTGCTGGTGGCGGCCAGTTCCCAGTACTTCATGGTCAGCTACGGCACCGTGATGGACAAGGGCATGATTCACAACATCCTGCAGACCGATGCGCGCGAAAGCTCGGACTTGTTCAACATCAAGCTGCTGGCCGAGGTGTTGATCATCGCCATACTGCCAGCCATCTGGCTGTGGAAAACCCCGCTCAAACGCGCCAACAGCGCCTGGCGCAATATGCTGCGCACCGCCTTGCTGCTGCTGGGCGGCATTGCCCTGATAGCCGCATCACTGGCCGTTTCCTACCGCGATCTGGCCCCCGTGGTGCGCAACAATCTTTGGCTGCGCTACATGATCAATCCGATCAACCCCGTGCTGTCCGCAGCCTCGGTGGCGCTGGATCCTCTGCTCAACAAGCCCAGGCCTTTTGTCAGCATCACAGGCGGCGCGGCCCTGGGTGCCAGCTATGCCGCAGCCCAGAAACCGCCGCTGCTGGTGCTGGTGGTGGGCGAGACTGCACGCTCAAAGAATTTCAGCCTCAACGGTTACGAGCGCGATACCAACCCCGAGCTGGCCAAGCGCGATGTGCTGAGCTGGCGCAATGCCCGCTCCTGCGGCACCAGCACCCGCGAATCGGTGCCCTGCATGTTCTCCAACCTGGGCCGCGAAGGCTTTTACGCCTCCAAGGTCGAGCATGACAACCTGCTCGACGTGCTGCAGGCCGCCGGACTGGCCGTGCTTTGGGTGGACAACCAGGCAGGCTGCAAAGGCGTGTGCAAGCGTATCCCCATGGCCGATACCGCCGACAGCGTGAATACGCCGGCCGGCAAGGCGCTGTGCGCCCAGGATGGCGAATGCCTGGATGCTCTGCTGCTCAGCGGCCTGGACGAGCGCATCGCCAAGCTGGACCCCGCACGCCGGGCAAAGGGCCTGGTTCTGGTCATGCACCAGATGGGCAGTCACGGTCCCGAGTACTTCAAGCGCTCCACTGCAGACCTCAAGGCTTTCAAGCCCGAGTGCGCCACCAATGCACTGTCCAGCTGTTCGCAGCAAAGCGTGGTCAATGTCTACGACAACTCCATTCGCTATACCGACCACTTCCTGGCCCAGACCATAGACTGGCTCAAGACCCAGCAAAACCAGTTTGAAACCGGCATGTTCTACATGTCAGACCATGGCGAATCGCTGGGCGAGCTCGGTGTCTATTTGCACGGCATGCCTTACGCCATGGCGCCCGACGATCAAAAACATGTGCCCATGATTGCCTGGCTGGGAACGCTGGGTGCGCGCACCGGCCTGAATCAGGCCTGTCTGAGCAAGACTCTGGACCAGCCGCTCTCGCACGACAACCTGTTCCATACGGTGATGGGATTGATGGATGTCACTTCTCCAACCTACAAGCAGCCTCTGGATGCATTTGCCAGCTGCCGCACGGCCAGCTAGCCATTGACTGCGCAGCACAAAAAAAGCCTGCCGGATGCACGATCCGGCAGGCTTTTCCGCTTTCAGCAGCTGCGTATCACTCGCCCTGAGAGCCGCGGCGCGCCCAGCCCGTGGTGTGCTTTTCCAGCAGGTTGAACAGCTCGTACATCACCATGGCCATGGCTCCCACCACGATCAGCCCCGCAAAGGCCAGGCCCATCTGCATGGAAGAGCCGGCGGAGACCAGCAGATAGCCGATACCCTCGTTGGCAGCCGTCATCTCGCTGACCGTGGTGCCGACGAAGGCCAGCGTGATCGCGACCTTGAGCGAGCCGTAGAAATACGGCAGGGAGCGCGGCAGGCCGACCTTGATCAGCACGTCCCAGCGCTTGGCTCCCAGCACGCGCAGCACATCCTCGAGTTCGGGCTCCAGCGTGGCCAGACCCGTGGCGATATTGACCATGATGGGGAAAAAGCTGATCAGAAAGGCCGTGAGAATGGCCGGGCCTGCGCCGATGCCGAACCAGACCACCAAAATCGGCACGAACGCTGCCTTGGGCAAGGCGTTGAAAGCCGTCATCAGCGGGTAGAAGGCCGCATAGGCCAGACGCGAGGAGCCGATCAGAAAGCCCAGCAGCACGCCCACCACGATTGCCAGGGCAAAGCCTGCCATCGTCACCCAGTAGGTGCGCCAGGCATGCATGGCAATCGTGCCCGCAAACTCATAGAGCTGATGGCCAATGGCCCAGGGGCTGGGGAAGATGAACTCCGAGACGCCTAAGCCCGAGCAGATGATCTGCCAGAGCAGGACGATCAGCAGCAACAGCAGCCAGGGAGCCCAGCGCTCGGCGGTTTTTTGATGTTTCATGATGCGCCTTATTGAGGAATGGCGGCAGCGGTTTCGGGGCCGCTCTTGCGCAGGGCGCCGATATGGCCGCGCAGCTCGTAGACGATGTCCGAGAACTCGGGGGTGTAGGTGACCTCCAGATCACGCGGGCGCGGCAGGTCGATGTCGCGGCGCACCACGAAGCGGCCCGGGCTCTTGCTCATCACATAGACGGTATCGGCCAGGAACACGCTCTCGCGCAGATCATGGGTGACCAGGATCACATTGAACTTCTGCTCGGCCTGAAGGTCGCGCAAGATGCACCACAGCTCTTCGCGGGTGAAGGCATCGAGCGCGCCAAAGGGCTCGTCGAGCAGCAGCATCTGCGGCTCGTGAATCAGGGCGCGGCAGATGCTGGCGCGCTGCTGCATGCCGCCGGAAAGCTGCCAGGGAAACTTGCGCTCATAGCCTGCCAGACCCACCTTGCCCAGCAGCTCTATGGCACGCGCCTCGTATTCCTTGCGCTTTTGCTTGAACTGCGAACGGTGCGGCTCCACGATCTCCAGCGGCAGCAGCACATTGTCCAGCGTGGTGCGCCAGGGCAGCAGCGAGGAGGACTGAAACGCCATGCCCGAGATCTTGAGCGGCCCTGTCACGCGCTGGCCATCGACCGTGATGCGCCCCATGGACGGCATCTTCAGGCCCGTGGTGAGCTTCATGAACGTGGACTTTCCGCAGCCCGAAGGACCGACGATGGCGATGAACTCGCCGCGCTGCACCGTGAGGTCGATGGCCTCCACCGCAAAGTGATTGGCCTGCAGCAGCTCTTCGTTATAGGCCAGCCAGACGTCTTTGAATTCGACGAAGGGCCGGACAGCTTCTGTATCTGATGATTTCATAAAAACAGGCTGTAGCAACCGTCACACAAGCGCATACAGCTATCAATCAATGAGCAATTACTTTTTGGGAAAGACGTCGAGATCCGCGACTGGCGGCAGAAAGCGGCCGTTCCAGAGCGTCTCGGGGTTCACGCGTGTCTTGGTCGCATAGACGTCCGAGATCTGGGAAGCCATCAGCGCCATGCGTGTGGGGCTGACCTGCCCAAAGCCCTCGCCGCGCGCGTCGGCTGTGTTGATCACGGTGTCGATCGCCAGCTGCAGACGGCGGGTTTCGAGCGCCGTGTTGACGATGCCGTCGCGCTCCTTCACATAGGCAATGGCTGCGCCGGGGTTGGCCATGACTTCCTTGGCGCCCTTGCTGAAGGCCTTGAGGAAGGCACGCACGGCTTCGGGGTTCTCGCGCACCAGCTTGGCGCTGGCGATGATGGCGTTGCCATAGAGCTTGACGCCGTTGTCGGCAAACGGCATGACTGCCACATCGGCCGCCTTCACGCCCCGCGCCTCCAGGTTCAGCAGCGAAGTAAAGGTAAAGCCCGTGATGGCATCGATATCGCCGCGCACCAGCATGGTCTCGCGCAGCGGCGGATCCATGGTGGTCCATTGCACATCGCCGACTTTGTTGGCCTTGGCAAACAACGGAAAGCCGCGTCGGCCTGCATCAAAGACCGGCGCTCCCAGCTTCTTGCCCGTCAGGTCCGCCGGCTTGGCGATGGCGCTCTTCTTGAGCGCCATGACCGAGGCCGGCGTGTTGTTGTAGACCATCATCACGGCCACGGGCTTGTCCTTGACTTCGGGGTTGTTGGCATGAAACTCCATGAGCGCGGCCAGATCGGCAAAGCCCATGTCGTAGGAGCCTGATGCCACGCGCTGGATGGCGCCGCCCGAGCCGCTGCCGGCATCCACCGTCACATTGAGCCCTGCGGCCTGGAAATAGCCCTTGGCGACTGGCTGCAGAAACAGCGCCGCAGGCCCTTCGAAACGCCAGTCGAGCTGGAATTTGATGGGCGTTGCGGCAAAGGCTGCCGTGGCGCTGGCAAAGCTGCCCAGGGCCAGAACGGATTGCAGGAACAGGCGCTTGGTTTGCATGATGGCTTCCCTCTCTCTATGTCAATGAATTGCGGTTGAGTTCGTGTCGGCGCTCAGACTTTCCAGGCGCCCTGGTGTGAACTGCTGGCCTCTTCGATCAAGGCCGGCCCGATACATTCGATGGCGTGCGAAGCGGTCTGAAACACATCGCGGCAGGACAGCTCGGCATCCTTCTGATCGATCCGCTCGCCACGGAACACGCGCAGCCGCTCGGCATCGATGCCATAGACCACGCGGCCGATGGCGGACCAGAAGATCGCGCCGGCACACATCACGCAGGGCTCGGCAGACGAGTACAGCGTGGCGACGGCCAGTTCATCTCGTGAATGCAGGGGGCTGGCCAGGCGGATGGCGGACAGCTCGGCATGGGCCGTGCAATCGCCGCTTTCGCCGTTGGCATTGCTGGCCCGGGCCAGCACGCGTCCGTCGGCCGCCACGATCAGCGCGCCAAACGGCCGGTTGCCGCGCTCGCGCGCCGTATCGGCAAGCGCAATGGCTTCACGCAGATAGCGGCCATCGCTGTCATTCAAGGTCTGGGCTTGAGGCAGGGACATGGAGGCTTCCTCCTCAGGCCTTGAGCATGCGCGCCGACCTGGCTGGCAGCATGCTGCTGTTGAACAGTGCATCGGCAGATGGCGTGGTCTTGAGCGCAAAGGTCTGCACCACGCCGTCCAACTGCTGCTCCATCAAACGCTTGCTGAAATCGCCCAGTCCATGGCTTTTCGTATCTGCCGCGGCCACATACTGTGCGGTGATGGACCAGCGCTCCAGCTCCAGCTTCTCATCGAGCATCGGCTCGCGCTGGCGCACGGCGGTAATGCCTGCTGCGGGGTTGGCAAGGCACTCCACAATCGCCCGGTTGGTGGCGCGCAGGAAGGCGGCCACGACCTGCGGCTTCTCGGCGATCAACTGGCTGGACGCGAGAATCGCATTGCCATACAGATGAACGCCGGCATCGCTGTAGCGCAGTATGGAAAGCTCCTCGGGCTTGAGGCGCGCAAAGAGCGACACCGCCGAGTCATGGAAATAGGTGGCGGCATCCACATCGCCACGCACCATGACGTTGTCGCGTGCCGAGAACTCCGTCGTCGACCAGGCAAACAGATCGGCGGGCAGATTCTTGCGCCGCGCCACCATGGGCCAGGCACGGCGCGTGGACTCCACTGCCGCTGCAGCCACCTTCTTGCCCTTGAGACTTGCGAAGTCCGAAGTGATGCCTCTGTCCTTGCGCCCGATGATCACAAAGGGCGCGCGGTTGTAGTACTGGTAGACGGCTTGCACGCGAGGTGTGCCGGCGTTCTGTGCATTGAACTCGATCAGCGAACTGATATCGCCCAGTCCGAGCTGGTAGGCACCACTGGCGATACGTGTAATCGAAGCCACCGAGCCCGACCCTACGTCCAGACTCACATCCAGCCCCTCATCGCGGTAGTAGCCGTTTTGCTGGGCCAGAAAGAACGGCGCCGTCTGGCCGTTGACGCGGAAATCCAGCGTGAACTTCAGCGGAGTCAGCGACTTGCCCTGGGCATGAACCCAGGGTGCGCCGCAAAGAGGCAGGGCGGCAAGAAATTGGCGACGTAGCATGGTGGAACTCTCAGGTCTCTGGCGACAGGAACGCCAGCAGCTGCCGCTGCTGACAGGACTTGAGCAATTTCCGGGCACTGCACGCGGATGCAGGCTGAACGCTTCTACTCGTTCAACCTTCTAGCAATTGGCGTGCCTGCTTTGGGTTGCGCCTCGCCAGGTATCAACAAAGTGCATGCAAAAGAGATGGATGCATGGATTCATGCACGGCAATGCACCAGATTGAAGCCATGCACCAAAACCAAGAGTGTCAGCGCCCTGGTAAATGGCTGGCACGCTGTTTGCTGCACTCAAATCAAGAGTAGAAGCGTTCAGCACGGTGCTCTGACCTTCCTCCGGTCAGCAGCTTCGCGGGTCATTGCTCTTGAAGTGGGTGCGGCACACAGCCGCGCCTGGTATCCACACTTCAGATGCCCGCACCAAGCCTCACTGGCAACACCGGTGTCTGAAGTCATCGCAAGAGAAATTCTTATGCAGACCATGACCAGCCACTCTTACAGCCTTGGCGAACTGGACAAGGAAGCCCGCATGGGCGGGCAAGGCGCAGAAACCTCGGCGCGCGAAGTTCGCGTCATAGACATCAGCGACTTCGAGCAGCGCAAGCAGGAGATTGCCGAGCAGATCTGGAGCGCTTCGATAGAAATCGGCTTCTTCCAGGTTTCCGGCCACGACATTGCCCAGGCCGATATCGACGCCGCGTTCGGTAGAGCCGAGCAGCTATTCGCCTTGCCGCCCGAAACCAAGTCGCAATGGCCGCTATCGCGCAATGCAGGCTGGGAGCACAAGGCGCAGATTCGCCCTTCCACGCGCACTCCCGACCAGAAAGAGTCCTATCAGGTCACACGCCCGCGCATGCAAGGCTTGTGGCCCAGCGAGCAGGAGTTGCCCGGCTTCAAGCAGGCCACGCTGGCTTTTGAGCATCAATGCTGGCAGGTTGGCATGCAGCTGCTGTCCTGCTTTGCCTACAAGCTGGGCTTTGACGATGAATTCTTCACCCGCGCACATGACCCCGCCGTGCCCAGCTACCAGAGCACGCTGCGCATGCTGCATTACTTTGCAGTGGACCCGGCGCTCAAGGACGAAATCGGCCTGTGGCGTGCAGGCGCACATACGGACTTCGACTGCCTGACGCTGTTGTTCCAGCGCGCCGGCCTGGGTGGGCTACAGGTGCTGCCCGGCAAGGAGGCCGAGACCCAGCAATGGACGCCCGTGAAGCCCGTGGATGGCGTCATCACCTGCAATATCGGCGACATGCTGATGCGCTGGAGCGACGACCAACTGCCCAGCAACTTCCACCGCGTGCGCAACCCTCAGCCCCATGAGTACCAGGGGGCCCGCTATAGCCTGGCCTTCTTCTGCCAGGCCAATGAGGATGCGGTGATAGAAGGGCCGGCCAAAAAATATCCGCCCATCACAGGGGCGGAATATTTGCGTCAGCGCATCAGCGCCAATTTCTCGAACAGGTACTGACCCCTCCTGAGCAGCCCTGCCGCTTCCTCCAAGGGGACGACACCTTCGGGGCGGCCCTTCCTCGGTGTCCCTGGCTGGGGGGCGCCAGTTTCCAGCCCCCCCGTCTCTGGTGCAGTGTGATGTGGTCCGAATTGAAACGACAAAGCCCCGGAGCCCGGGGCCTTGTCGGCGATCAGGGGTGGCGCGAATCAGCGCAGCGACTCGATGAGATCGATGTACTGCTGCTTGGCCTCATCCGGCGTTGTGCCTTCCAGCTTGGCCCAGGCATCCCACTTGGCGCGGGCCACCATGTCGGTGAAGCTGGGCTTCTTGGCTTCGTTGTCACCCTCGGTTGCCTGCTTGTACAAGGCATAAATCTTGAGCAAGGTGGCGTTGTCGGGACGCTCGCCAAGCGAGGTGGAATTCTTGACGGTCTCTTCAAACCGGGCGTTCAGATCGGACATGAAAGGTCTCCTGGGCTTTAATAGTCGAGGCCAGTGTAGCCAAAAATCCGGGAAATTAGAACGACCGTTCTTTTTATTTCACAAAGTACTGCAACGCCGACAAGCAGCCCTTTGCGGAACGCACTCCCTCAAATCCGCCTCTTCGTGATTCGCCTCGCGGCAGCAGCAACGGACTGCCTTCAGAACATCATGCGCAGACCCGCATCAAAGCCCAATGCGCTGCGTGGCTGCATTCCGGGGCTGTTGCTGTAGGCCGGTTGCGGCATGATGACCGGGCTGCTGACGGCCAGCGGCGTCACACCCATCACCGCAGGATTGTTGTGTCCATTGCTCACGCTGATACGTGACACCGTGGTGTAGAGCGCCGTGCTTTTGGAGAGGTTATGCACATAGCCCAAGGCCAGCTTGTTCACCGATGCGTCGCCGGCTCCCTGCCCATTTTTGAATTGCACCCTGGCCACCGACGCCCTGAGCTGATGCAGTCCGACAGGAATTTGCACACCAGCCAGAAGTCCGTCATAGCGGTCTGTGGCCCGCACATCGCTGCGCGCATTGCGCACCTGCGACCACTCGCCCAACACACGGACCGGGCCGAAGTTGTACGAACCGCCCAGGTTCAAGGACTTGATGGTTTCCTTGCGGCCGTTGAAAGTGCCCAGCATGCTTTCGCCATAGCCCAGCGCAATATCGGTGGGGCCGCTGGCCCAGCCAATGCGCCCACCGGCATAGCGGCCGCGCCTGGCATCATTTTCCGGGAAGGCATACATCAGCTGACCATAAATTCCGCCCAGCCCTGTCGGCAGGTGGTAGCCGATGGAGTTGTTGGCGCGCAGATAATTGTCCGTGCCTGCCGACAAACCGTTTCCCAGCAAGCGTTCGGGCAGCGTACCGCTGGTCTGCGTACTCAGCGCACGGTTGATGGCCAGGTTGCTGCTGACCACCGCCAGCAAATTGACGCCCACGCCGTTGACGGAATAGGGATCAAAGGCCCAGTCATTCAGAAACGACGGCGTGTGATCACGCCCAAGGCGCAGCTCGCCCCAATTGCCCGCCAGGCTGACGGTGGAGCGTCGCCCAAAGTTCAGCGCACCGCCGCCCGTGTCGTTGGTCACAGGTGCTTCCAGCCACATGCTGGCAGACATTCCAGCCCCCAGATCTTCAACGGCACGAACACCCAGACGGCTGGCCAGATTACCCGAGGGTGACAGTGCCCAGATACCTTGGCTGGCCGTACGGCCGGAGCCATCCCAGGAATTGCTGCGCACCATGTAGCGGCTGACGCCCGCATCCATGACACCAAACAGCGTCACGGATGACTGAGCGCTGGCCAGGCTGCTGGCGGACAAGGCAAAAAGACTCCAGATATAGCGTGAAATACGTGGCATTTCATGTCTCCTTTTCGTTATGAATTCGCGGTATTGATCCGCGAAATCACTCTAGAAAAGGAAGGCTGCAGCTCTTGTGCAGTTGATGCCATTCATTGCTTATTTGGTGCCATGTTCCCAAGGTGAAATCCCTAGGAATGTCGCCCTGCCGCATGGCCAATGTCAGACAGAAAAAAGCCGGAGCCTTGGGAAAGGCACCGGCACGGATTTTCGCAATGGCTTTACCCGCCCAATATTTGCGCCCAGCAGCTCATGGCACGAGTACCGTGGCCCCCACAGTCTTGCGCGCTTCCAATGCGCGATGGGCTTGTGCCGCCTCGGCCAAGGCAAACTCCTGCTGAGGCTCGCTCACGATGCGCCCCGCCAGCACGTGCTCGAACAGCTCTGCAGCCATCTCCAGCATATGTGAACGGGGCTGGATGTAATGCATCATGGCCGGCCTCGTCATCCAGATCGAGCCTTTGGCGGCCAGCAGCGATGAGTCCACCACCACGGAGCCGGAAGAGGTTCCGTTGCTGACCAGCGAGCCACGCGGCTGCAGGCAATCGAGCGAGTCCATCAGTGTGTCCTTGCCTACCGAGTCGTAAACCACGGGAACGCCCTTGCCTGCCGTGATTTCCTTCACTCGCTCGACGATGTTTTCACGCGAAGTCACGATGGTGTGTGCGCATCCGTTCGCCCTGGCCAGCTCGGCCTTCTCATCCGTGCTGACCGTACCAATCATGTTGACCCCCATGGCGCGAGCCCACTGACAGGCAATCAGGCCTACGCCTCCGGCAGCTGCGTGATAGAGAATGGTTTCACCGCCCTGCAGCGGATAGACCTGACGGAACAGATACTGGGCCGTCATGCCTTTCATCATGAGTGTGGCTGCAGTACGGTCTGAAATTCCGTCGGGCAACGGAATCAGCACTTCTGCAGGCATCACACGCGCCTGTGCATAAGCGCCTTGCGGGCCGGTCAGATAGCCGACGCGGTCACCCACCCGGATATCCGTCACACCCGTTCCGACGGCCTCGACCACACCGACGGCATCCGAGCCCAGCCCGTTGGGCAAGGCCAGCGGATAGCGCCCAGTGCGGAAGTACACGTCGATGAAGTTGAGCGCGATATAGCTATGCCGCACGCGCGCCTGGCCTGGGCCGGGGTCTCCCACGGCAACGTTTTCCAGTCGCAGGACTTCTGGACCGCCAGTCTCGTAAAAGCGAATGGCCTGAGTCATGAAATGCTCCTGTATCTATTGAGGTGCAAGTCCGGGCATCCTCAGTCGCAGACATGCCCGGACCGATTGACGAGCCGACTCAGTTCAGCTTGATGCCGAAATTCCTGACGATCTCGCCATTGCGCTGGTATTCGGCCTGCAGATCGGTAGACAGCTGCTCCAGCGTGCGCTCCTGGCGAATCGGCTCAAAGCCTGTGGCCGCATAACGTGCCTGCACCGCCTGGCTGGCATTGACCTTCTGCAGCGTGGCATTGATCTTCTCCAGCAACGGCTGCGGCGTCTTTGCCGAAGCAAACACACCCGCCCAGTTGCTGAAATCAAGCTCCGGATAACCGAGCTCTGCCATCGTCGGCACCTGGGGGTAGTCGGCCAGCCGGCTTTTGTAAGCCACGGCCAGCAGCCTGACCTTGCCGCTGGGAACCAGCGGTTTGGTGGTCACGGAGCCATCGAACATCAGCGGGATCTGATTGCCCATGATCTGTGCCAGCGCCGGTGCCGAGCCTGGAAACGGCACATGCTGCATGTCCAGCCCCGCCTTCTGATTCAGGATCGCCCCTGCGTACTGCGATGCCGTCCCCTGGCTGTAGGAGGCAAAGGACAGCTGGCCCGGATGGGCCTTGATATAGGCAATGGCCTCCTTGGCATCCTTGGCCGGGAACTGAGGCGAAGCAATGAAGACCATGACGGAGCGTGCCATCTGCGAGACGGGTCTGACATCCTTCATGGCATCAAAGCCCCCCTTGAGTATATGCGGAACCTCGGTCAGGATATTGGTCACCGTCACCAGCAGGGTATTGCCGTCTGAGGGCTGGGACAGCATGTATTTCACCGCCATGGCACCGCCGGCACCGGGGCGGTTTTCCACAATCACAGGCTGTTTGAGCTCATGCGCCAACTGATCGCTGATGATGCGAGCAAACACATCGATCGTGCCGCCGGGCGGGGCAGGAACAATGAGCTTGACGGGCTTGTCGGTGAAAGCGAAGGCGCTGCCAGTTGGCAAAGCTGCAGCCAGAGCAATGGACAGCAGGACTGGAATGCGTTGCATCGTGCGCTCCTTTGACCTCAGGCGACTTTGCGCAGAAAACCCTGCTGAGCACCGTTGCGATTCGGAGCAAAGCCGTTCCTTGCCAGGCTCTCCTCCACCGTGTCGTAGAACACGCCGATCTGGCAGATTTCGCGCGCCTGGGCAGGAGTGGCGATGGGGCGGCTGCATTCCTTGGCAATGCGCACCAACTGCTCGATCTGCTCCACCGTGCCCATTTTTCGGGTTCGGGTCTGATTCCACAGATTGTCTTCGGTGCCGCAGCGCACATGCAGGCCCATGGCAATGCCCATGAGATTGATGGGCAGCACGTTCAGCACCGAGGCCTCTACCGTGAGCACCGCACCGTCGGGCACGGCGCGCACAAAATTGGCCAGGCTGTAAACGCTGGGCTGGTCCATTCCGCCGCCGATGGCCACCCAGTTCAGCACCAGCGGTCCTTTGTAGATGCCGCGACGCATCAGCCGCTCCACCGACTCGAAGCTGTTGATGTTGTAGCACTGGAAGGCACTCTGAATGCCGGCCGCACTGAGGCGGCGTATATGCTCTTCGGCCCAGCCCGGCTGTGCTGGCACGGTCATTTCCTTGTAGGCATTGAACACCGCAGGGTCCTCCATCGAAGTGCCCTCGATATCCCGCGCATCGAACTGCTCCAGAATGTTCATCTGCGAGGTATTGATGGTCACCGTCACCTGATCGGGCTTGGGGTCCAGCTCAGCCAGCATGTGGCGGGTATCGTCAGACAGCCATTTGGCGGCCGCGCCATCGGTTTCGGGTGCAAAGCTGATCGACCCACCTACCTGGATGATCATGTCCGGGACACGAGCACGCACGCCGGCAATCAGCTCGTTGAACTTGGAAAGCCGCTTGCTGCCGCGGCCGTCGAGCTCGCGTACATGCAAGTGCAGCACCTGGGCGCCGGCGTTGTAGCAGTCCACGGCTTTTTGAATCTGCTCCTCCATCGTGACGGGAATTTCGCCGGGGAAGTCCTCCGGCAGCCACGAAGGTGCATAAGGAGCTGCAGTGATGATGAGAGGCTGCTGATTTTCGGCAACCAGGTGACCGTCGAGGAAATTCATGATGATGTCTCCGTTGTTATATGAATGCCATGCCCGCACTCAGAGCCTTGCGTACAACTGTGCTTCGCACCGCCCGGCCAGGTTCTGCGCCTTGCCACGAACGTCTTTCGATGCTCAAAAAGTCGGTGTGCCAATGATTCCGGCGCGCTCCATCTTTCGATGGCTGGGCGGGTAGTCCATCACCGCGTAATGCTGTGTCGCGCGGTTGTCCCAGATGGCGATGCTGCCGGGCTCCCAGCGCCAGCGGACCTGGTACTCGGGGATCGCGGCCTGGCTGATCAAGAACTGCAGCAGACTGGATGAGCCCTGGGTGAAGTCCTGGCCCACACGCACATTGGCGGGCGTGTGGAAGTTCGTGAAATGAGTGGTGAAGCCGCTGACAAACAGCACTTTTTCACCGGTTTCCGGATGTGTACGAACCACCGGGTGCTCCGCATCCGGAAACTGCGCCTTGAGGGCCAGACGCTTCTGCGCAGGCATGGCTGCGCCAAAGGTGCACTCAATGCTGTGGCGTGCCCGCAGCGGGGCTATCACGTCCTTGATATGCGATGGAAGCATCTCGTAAGCCAGCGCCATATTGGCCCACATGGTGTCGCCGCCGACCGGCGGACATTCGATGCAGCGCAGCACGCAGCCCATGGGCGGCACCTCGCGCCAGGTGGCATCGCAATGCCAGGAGTTTTCATACCGGTCCAGCGGCTTGTCCGGCGTCTTGTAGATCTGCACCAGGCCGGGATGCTCGGGGTCGCTGCCGACCACCGGGTGGTCCTCCAGCTCGCCAAAACGCCGGGCAAAACCGACATGCTCGGCGCGACTGATACTCTGGCTGCGCAAGAACAGCACCTTGTGCTTGAGCAAGGCCGTCTTGATCTCTGCGAAAAGCCCATCATCGCGCAGCGCATCCGCCAGTTGCACATCGACCAACTCCGCGCCTATGGCACAGGTCAGAGGGTTTATCTGCATCACTGTCTCCTACACTTTTTTGAACCCAGGCTTGTTGCTAGTCTCTGCCGCCCGGTAAGTCCACTGTAGAAAACCTGTGTCACATAGGTTGTGCATTTCATGCCGCACGCTATGCATCTCATGCCAGAATTTCTCCGACTTTTTGCGTGGAGCAGTCATGGTCACTTTTGTGCGCGCGGCATCTCTGACGAATTTCTCGGAACTCTTCAGCGAACTGGGAGGAGACCCTGATGCGGCATTGCGTCGTGCCGGCCTGCGCCCAGCCGTGGTGCGCGAGCAGGATCAGCTGATCGATGCATTGACGGCCGGACGCCTGCTGGAAGAAGCTGCAAGCATCACGGGTTGCGAAAACTTCGGGCTGCGCATGGCGCAATCACGGCAGGTTTCAAACTTCGGTGTCATCAGCCTTTTGTTGCTGCACCAGCCCACCTTTCGCAAGGTGCTGAGCACGCTGATCGAGCATGTGCACATGCTCAATGAGTCGCTGGTGATTCATATGGACGACGCCAATGGCGTCGTGGTGCTGCGCGAAGAGTTCACCCTGCCGGATGCATTGCCGCAATCCATGGAACTGGCAATCGGCGTGCTGTTTCGTACCTGCAACCTGCTGCTGCATGAGCAATGGCGCCCGCTGCGGGTCTGCTTCAGCCACCCCGCGCCCGGCGACACCGGCCTGCACAAGCAGATGTTTCGTTGCCGCGTGGAGTTTGATGCGGACTTCAACGGCATTGTGTTTCGCACCGAGGACCTGGATGCTCCCAACCCCTTGGCCGACCCGGTTCTGGTGCGCTATGCCAAGACCATGGTGGACACCACGCAGCAAGGCCGTCAGGCCTCCATCGGCCAGCAGGTGCGCAAGGCCATCTATCTCATGCTGCCCTCGGGCAATGCCACCTGCATCTGCGTGGCCCAGGGTCTGGGGCGCAGCGTACGGACCCTGCAGCGCGAGCTTGATGGTGAAGGCCTGAGCTTTACCGACCTGCTACAGGAGGTTCGCTCGGATCTTGCCCAGCGCTATGTGCGCAACCCTGACTACCCTGTGGGCCAGATCGCCTCCATGCTGGGCTACAACAGCCACAGTGCCTTCACACGCTGGTTCAGCACGCTCTTTGGCTGCCCGCCCGAGGTCTGGCGTGAAAGAAATCTTCCACCCAGCCCGCAGCGGCGGGGCCAAGCCTTCAGCCGCGCGTAGGCTGGTCCAGCCAGCGCTGGGCCAGCTTGACCCAGAAGGTCGCACCCAGCGGAATCAGCGCATCGTTGAAGTCGTAGCTGGGGTTGTGCAAGGTACAGGGGCCACCGCCATGCCCGAGGGCGCGATGATCACCATCGCCGTTGGCGATAAAGCAGTAGGCTCCGGGCTTTTCCAACAGCATGAAGGCAAAGTCCTCGGCCCCCATGGATGGCTCTTGCGGCACCACACCGGCATCGCCCAGAATCTCGCGCATCACGGCCTGGGCAAATTCGGCCTCGGGGGCCGTGTTGATGGTTGGCGGGTAGTTGCGCACGAACTCGAACGAGCATTGCGTGCCATGCGCCGCACAGACGGCCTCGCTGATCTGCTGCATGCGCTGCTCGATGAGGTCCAGCACCTCCAGCGTAAAGGTACGCACCGTGCCCTGCAGCTCCACGCTGTCCGGCACGACGTTGGTAGCCTCGCCGGCATGGACCATGGTGACCGACACCACGCCCGCCTCAATGGGCTTGACGTTACGGCTGACGATGGTCTGGAAAGCCATGATGAGCTGGGCCGCCACGGGTACCGGGTCCACCACCATATGCGGCATGGCGGCGTGGCCGCCCTTGCCGCGTACCACGATCCTGAATTCGTTGCTGGATGCCATGGCGGGCCCCGCACCCACGGCCATGGTGCCGGCCTTCATGCCCGGCCAGTTGTGCATGCCAAACACAGCCTGCATGGGGAACTGCTCGAACAGTCCGTCGTTGACCATCTCCCGGGCACCGCCACCGCCTTCCTCGGCAGGCTGGAAGATGGTGTAGACCGTGCCCTCGAAGCTGTCGCGATGTGCGGCCAGATATTGCGCCGCCGCCAGCAACATGGCCGTGTGGCCGTCGTGACCGCAGGCATGCATCTTGCCCGCATGGCGGCTGGCATGGTCAAAGGTGTTGAACTCCTGCATGGGCAGGGCATCCATATCGGCGCGCAGGCCGATGGCTCGGCCGCTGCTGCCGCCGTCGCGGCCATGGATGACGCCCACCACACCGGTCTTGCCCAGACCGCGATGGATCGCTATGCCCCATTGCTCCAGCTTCGCCGCGACCAGATCCGAGGTCCGTATTTCCTCGAAACACAGCTCGGGGTGGGCGTGGATATCGCGACGCAGCGCGGCAATGTCAGGGGCGCTTGCTTGAAGTTCGGGCAGCAGGGCCATGCGCTCTCTCCTTGGGGTCATCAATGGCAAAGATGCCATGATGGCCCAAAGCGAGAGAGCTTGCGCCCTGCGCGCCTCAAAGCCTCACACCCGGACCTTTCCGTCGCCCGTGAGCATGGACAGCTCGACAAAACGCGGCTTGCCGGCCTGTGGGCGGAAGGCGATGGGAAAGCCCGCCACCTGCTGGCCATTCATGGCCTCCAGTGCCGCCACCAGGCCATCGCGCTGCAGCCGGCCAGCGACAGAGGCAGATTTCAGCGCTTCGCTCACGACACGGGCAGCCAGATAGCCTTCCATGCTGGAGTAATCGGGCTGCAGCGACGCGCCTCCTTTCTGCAGTGCGGCCTGAAACTCACGCGCCAGGGGATGCGATGTCTTGAAGGGCGAGGGCACGACCTGGGTGACCACCACGCCCTCGGCCTCCTTGCCAAGAGCCTGCGCCAGTGCAGAAGTTCCCACGAACGACACGTTGTAGAACTGACCGCCATAGCCCGCCTGGCGTGCCGCTCGCACAAAGGCAGCGCTGGCCGCATAGGTGCAGACCTGCACGATGACATCAGCACCCAGCGGCACCAGAGTCTTGACGGCCTTGGCCACATCCTGGGAGTTGCGCTCCACCGTGGCTGCACCCACGGGTTTGAGGCCATGGCCTTGCAGCGCCTGCATCACCCCCTCGAGACCTGACTGACCATAGGCGTCGTTCTGATGAAACACCGCGATCTTCTTGAGGCCCAAAGAAACCAGCTGTCTGACCATGAGCGCGGTTTCATCGGCATAGGAGGCACGCAGATTGAAGACCGCCTGCGCCAGCTTGGGGTCGCGCAGGCCGGCGCCCCCCGTCAGTGGAGCAATCAGCGGCAGCTTGGCTTTCTGCAGCAAAGGCAGTGCGGCCATGCTGGTGGGCGTGCCCAGATAGCCAAACAAGGCCATCACATCATCGGCAATGAATTTCTGGGTATTGGCCACGCAGCGCTCTGGCTCATAGCCATCGTCCAGCGTGCGCAGCTCCACCTGGCGGCGACCGATGCCGCCCTTGGCATTGAGCTGATCGAAATACAGCTTGGCGCCCTGCACAAACTGCATACCCAGCTGTGCCGAGGGGCCGCTCAGCGCGCAGGACTGCCCAAGCACAATCGGCCCGCTCGAATCCTGGGAATGACTTGCGCCGATCCAGCTCCCGGCTGCCACAGCTGCGCCAGCAGTCATGAATTGACGACGGTTCCACTCCACTCGCTTGTACTGCATTGCTCTTGATCTCTCTCTACGGGCTACTCATTGCTACGGGCTGGATCGGCCCGTTTCTGGGGTCTTGCATCTCAGGTTTTTTGACATGGATGCGCGCCGCATAATAGGCCCACAAAACGGTCTTCAGACGCAAACCGATCCAGATTTTCGAGCCCACGACATGCCTCATATCGTTCAAGTACGCGGTGCCTGCCCGCATGACTGCCCGGACACCTGCGCCCTGCTCACCACGGTGGTCGATGGCACGGCCACCAAGGTGCAAGGCAATGCAGAACACGCTCACACGGGCGGCGTGCTCTGCGCCAAGGTCAGCAAGTACACCGAACGCACCTACCACGCCGGGCGAGTTCTGCAGCCTCTCAAACGCAGCGGCCCCAAAGGCAGCGGCCATTTCTCCCCCGTGAGCTGGGACGAAGCCCTGAGCGATATTGCCCAGCGCCTGCACGGTATTGCCCGGCGCGCGCCCGAAGCCATACTGCCCTACAGCTATGCCGGCACCATGGGCCTGGTACAGGCCGAAAGCATGGACCGGCGCTTTTTCCACCAGTTGGGCTCCAGCCTGCTGGATCGCACCATATGCGCCAGTGCCGGTAGCGAGGCGCTGACCGCTACCTATGGCGGCAAGCTGGGCATGCGTGTGGAGTTCTTTGCCGAAAGCAAGCTGATCCTGATCTGGGGCAGCAACAGCATCGCCAGCAATCTTCATTTCTGGCGCTATGCGCAGGAAGCCAAGCGCGAGGGCGCCAAGCTGATCTGCATAGACCCGCGCAAGAGCGAGACCGCCGACAAATGCCACGAGCATCTGCAACTGCTGCCCGGCACCGATGCGGCACTGGCTCTGGCGCTGATGCACGAACTGATCGTGCACGACTGGCTGGACCATGACTACATCGCCCAACACACTCAGGGCTGGGAGGCACTCAGGGCCAGAGCATTGCAATGGCCGCCCGAGCGCGCCGCCAGTGTCTGTGGCCTGAGCGTGGAACAGATTCAGTCCCTGGCCCTCGATTACGGCACGACCAAGCCTGCGGCCATCCGCCTCAATTACGGTATGCAGCGTGCGCGCGGCGGCGGCAATGCCGTGCGCGCCGTGGCCTGCTTGCCGGCTCTTGTCGGCGCCTGGCGCCACCGCGCTGGCGGGCTGCTGCTGTCCGCCTCGGGGGTCTCGCCGTTCAAGCGCGCAGATCTGCAAATGCCGCAATTGCTGGGCGAGCGTCGCCCACGCACGCTGAACATGAGCCAGATTGGCGATGTGCTGCTGCATGAGGGCGATGCCGGCTTCGGCCCCAAGGTGGAAGCCGTCGTGGTCTATAACAGCAATCCCGTGGCGGTGGCGCCAGAGTCGGCCAAGGTGGCTGCGGGCTTTGCGCGCGAAGATCTGTTCACCGTGGTGCTTGAACATTTCCTCACCGACACCGCAGACCATGCCGACTATGTGCTGCCCGCCACCACGCAGCTAGAGCATTGGGACATCCACGGCAGCTACGGCCATACCGATGTGCTGTTGAATCGCCCCGCGATCGAGCCCCAAGGCCAGGCGCGCAGCAACGCGCAGATCTTTCGCGATCTGGCCATGCATATGGCCAGGCTGGACCCCGCTTTTGCCGCAGCCTGCTTCTCTGATTCCGACGAAGCGCTGTGCCGCGCAGCGCTAGCACAGACAGCCATTGATTTCGACGATCTTCTGCAACAGGGCTTTGCCCATATCCCGCTGCCCGATGCGCCGTTTGCCGAAGGTGGCTTTGCCACGCCTTCGGGCAAATGCGAATTCGACAACCCCGCCCTGGCGCGGCTGGGCATCAACACCCTGCCCGACTATCTGCCCAATTACGAGCCCCCCACGACCGCCTACCCGCTGGCCATGATCTCGCCACCCGCACGCAACTTCCTCAACAGCAGCTTTGCCAATGTGGCCAGTCTGGCCCGCATGGAAGAGCGTCCACTGCTGGAGATGCACCCCGATGACGCAGCTGCGCGCGGCATTGCCGACGGTGACCGGTTACGCGTCTTCAACCAGCGCGGCGAGCATGTCTGCCACGCCGCCGTCAACGGCCGCGCTCGCACCGGCGTGGTGGTGGGCCTGGGCATCTGGTGGCGCAAGCAGGGAGCCAACGGCACGAATGTGAACGAGCTGACGCATCAGCAGCTCACCGATATTGGCCGGGCGCCCTGCTTCTACGACTGCGCGGTACAGGTGGAAAAGTTCAAGGAGTTGTCAGCCTGACGCGGCTGCATTGTGGTTGACCATGAGCAGGGCCACGGCGCGAGCAACCATAATGCAGACACTCAATGAATATGCGGCCGGGGTCTGAGCCTGTCAGAGCACACAGGTACAGCGCAGAGCCGCCCTGCTCTCGCGACATCATCTGTGAAGAAATCTCTCCCCTGGCACCGCCGGCTTGCGCCTAACCGGCTTGATTTGCGTCGACTGATCCTGGTCCTGACCATCTGCAGCGCGCTGATCCCGTTTCTCAACACCTTCTATGCTGGCTATCTGGTGCAGCGCCAGCAGCTGATAGACAACACGCTCGAAGGTCACCATGCCTATGCAACCAAGCTGGCGCAGAGCACGGATGATTTTCTGCAATCCGCCCTGCAGCAGCTGGAATACAGCGCCAATCTGATGGGCGCGCACATGGATGACGTGGACTATCTGGCCAAGGAGGCCACACGTCTGCGCCTGCAAACCAAGAGCTTCAACTCCGTCACCATCATCGACCCTACGGGCTATGTGCTGGCGACATCGCCCGAAACCCTGCAGATCAAGGGCAAGACACTGCAAAGCGCCGGAGTGACACAGACCTTGAGCACTCGCGGGCCCGTCATCAGCCAGCCCTATATGTCCACGGCCGGCAACTACATCGTCTTCGTCTCGCAGCCCATTTTCGACCCTCAGGGCGAATTCCTGGGAGCGGTAGGCGGCAGCATCTACCTCAAGGAAGACAGCATCCTCGACACCCTGCTGGGCTCGCACTTCTACCAGGATGGCACCTATGTCTATGTGGTGGACAAGAACAAGCACATCATCTATCACCCCGACAACCACCGTATCGGCGATCAGGTGATCAACAACGATGTCATCAACGCCGTGATCCGAGGCGAGTCGGGTACGGCGCCGGTCGTCAACAGCAAGGGCGTGGAAATGCTGGCCGGCTATGCCGTCATCCATGCCTCGGGCTGGGGCATTGTGGCCCAGCGCCCCAAGGCGGCCACGCTGGCCCCGCTCAACAAGCTGATGCGCTCCGTGCTCTACAAGACCCTGCCCATCGCCCTGCTGATGCTGGTGGTCATCTGGTGGAGCGCGCGCCGCATTGCCAGCCCGCTGCGCCAGCTCGCCAATGGCGCTCACGATATGGACAAGCCCGAGACGGCACAGAACATCCAGGCCGTCAAGTCCTGGTACTTCGAGTCCTACGAACTCAAGAAAGCCATGCTCAAGGGCCTGGGCCTGCTGCAACGCAATATCACCAAGCTGCGCGAGGACGTGAACACCGATCCGTTGACCGGGCTGGGCAATCGCCGTCATCTGGAAGCAGCCATCAGCGCCTTTCAGACGCAAGCGCTGCCGTTCTCGGTGATTGCCATCGACATCGATCACTTCAAGCATATCAACGACGGTTTTGGCCACGATACAGGTGACGAGGTGCTCAGACAGCTCGCACGCACCATGCGCGAGGTCTCGCGTGTCGATGACCTGCCCTGCCGCGTGGGTGGCGAGGAGTTTCTGCTGCTGCTGCCCGGCACGGGGCTGGAGGCCGCCGCCCATGCCGCCGAGCGCATGCGTCAGCTGGTCGAGAAAATGGAGATACCGCCAGTGGGCCATATCACCATCTCGCTAGGCGTGGCCCACTGGCCCGACAGCGATCCCGATATCAAGGCCGTCTTCCAGCAGGCCGATGCCATGCTCTACGCAGCCAAGCGAGGTGGACGCAATCGTGTCATGGTCAGTGAGGCCTGCGAGCCTCCCAGCGAGCTCTGAGCCCGGCAGCACCGTAGTTCCGCTCCCACACTCAAGGCGTATCCGCTGTCACAGCCGATACGCTTTTTTTTGCAGCTTATTGTGTGACTCCGTTGCACCAATTTGGCCATTGACGCTTCAAATTAGTGAGCATGCACCATAAGCGTTAAAAGGATTGAGCGCAAATTGATCTGAATTTCATAACAAGTGACTGATTTCATTGAATTAATGCCTTGAGCCCTCTGACCTGGCACAGCTCTTGCTGAAAACCCTTGCCCCGCAACCCCGGATGGACAGCGGAATACACAACAGCAAAGGAATTTCAGATGCCAGAGCCAAGCAAGCATGTCAGTCGCAGACAACTGCTCTCGATGATCGGAAAGGTCGCGGGCGGCAGTGCCATGTACCAAGCCATGAGTTCACTGGGCTACGCCGCCGAGTCGCATTACAGTGGTCCGGTCAAGCTCGGCAACGCCAGACCTGGCGCGTCGGTTCTGGTGCTGGGCGCGGGCCTGGCAGGCATGGTGGCAGCCCACGAGTTGCGCGCAGCCGGCTACAAGGTGCAGTTGCTTGAATACCAGAGTCGCGCCGGCGGTCGCTGCTGGACGCTGCGCGGCGGCGATGAGTTCAGCGAACTCGACGGTACACGTCAGAAAGTGGGCTTTGCCAAGGGCAACTACTTCAACCCCGGCCCCTGGCGCGTGCCCTACCACCACCATGCGATGCTGGACTACTACAAGCGCTTCGGCATCAAGCTCGAAGCCTTCAACCAGGTCAACTACAACGCCTATCTGCACAACAGCAAGGCCCTGGCCGGCAAGCCCCAGCGCTTTCGCCATGTGCAGACCGATGTCTACGGCCATGTGGCCGAGCTGCTGTCCAAGGCTACCAATCAGGGCGCGCTGGACCAGAGCGTCAGCCGGGAAGACAAGGAACGCCTGCTGGAGAGCCTCAAGGCCTGGGGCGTGCTGGACAAGGAATACCGCTACCGCGCCAGCAATGCGGTCAGCGATTTCCGTGGCTACGACATCGACCCCGGCGGCGGCCTGATGGCGCAGGCCAAACCGTCGACGCCCATGGGCCTGCACGAGCTGCTCGAATCCAATTTGTGGCGCCAGATGGGCGTGGGCAATATCTACGAATTCCACAGCGCCATCTTCCAGCCCGAAGGCGGCATGGACATGCTGGCCCAGGCCATGGCGCGCGATCTGGGCTCGGCCATACGCTACAACGCCAAGGTCACCAGGATCGCCCAGAACGACAAGGGCGTGACCGTGGACTATGTGGACGCCCTCAAGCCCGGCGCCACGCTGCAGGCCCGCGCCGACTGGTGCGTGTGCACGATTCCGCTGTCCATCCTGAGCCAGATCGAAGTGCAGGCCGGCAGCGCCATGCAGAACGCGATTGCTGCCGTACCCTACGGCAGCTCCATGAAGGTCGGTCTGGAGTTCAAGCGCCGCTTCTGGGAAGAGGACGAGCGCATCTACGGCGGTATCAGCTACACCGATCTGCCGATTCAGCAGATCTCCTACCCCTCCACCGGCTATATGGGCAACGGCCCCGCCGTGCTGCTGGGCGCCTATGCCTTCGAGAACTCCAACAGCTACCGCTTCTCCTCGCTCAAGCCGGCCGAGCGCATTCGTCTGGCGCTGGAGTACGGCGCGCAGATCCATCCGCAGTACAAGCAGGAGTTCCTCAACGGTGTGTCAGTAGCCTGGCATCGCATGCCCTGGATCAATGGCTGCTTCGGCAACTGGACAGATGCGCTGCGCGAGCAGCACTACAAGGATCTGGCCCAGATCGACGGCCGCCTGGTGCTCGCGGGCGAGCATGTCTCGTACATCCCCGCCTGGCAGGAAGGTGCCGTGCTGTCTTCGCTGGACGCCATCCAGCGCCTGCACGCCAAGGCCTCCAGCCTCTGATCGCCCATGTCTGCAACAAGGAACTTCACCATGCACACATTGCACCGTCTTTGCTCCGCTTTCGCCCTGGCCCTGGGTCTCTCCGGCGCCGTCCTGGCCCAATCACAGGGCATGAAAACCCAGGATGTGAAAAACCTGCAAACACTGCAGTCTGCCGCCGTTCTTTCCATCTCGCCCGCCGACACCCAGGCGCTGATGCAGAATTTCTCGGCAGTCCGCCCACGCTTCAGCCAGAGCGGCGGAGAGACCCTGTACCAGGCCATCTGCCAGGGATGCCACATGGTCAAGGGCGAAGGCGCCAAGGGCGCCGGCTTCTACCCAGCGCTGGCCTCCAACCCCAAGCTGGCAGCCGCTGCCTACCCGGCCTCGGTCGTCATGAACGGCCTGCACGGCATGCCGTCCTTTGCCAGCAAGCTGTCCGACGAGCAGATTGCCGACGTCGTGAACTATGTGCGCAGCAGCTTCGGCAATCAGTACCCGGACAAGCTGTCTGCCGCCGACGTCAAACCCTTTCGCGTCACCCCATAAACCCATTCAGGAGATCACATGAACGTTCCATCCATCTTCAAGACCGCTACCACAGCCGCCCTGCTGGGCGCTGCAGTCCTGCTCACCGGCTGCGCCGCCACCACCTCCTCCGGCGGTGGCGATGTCCTGCGTTACAAGACACCGGGCTCGACCTTCCCCATCGCCGCAGCCGTGGAAATCCCCACCGATGCCCGCACCGTCTACCTCTCGGGCAAGGTGCCGCCCGTGGTGGACAAATCCAAGCCCGCCACTGATCCTACGGCCTACGGCGGAGATACCGAGGGCCAGACCGTGGCCATCCTCAAGAGCCTGGAAGAGCAGCTCAAGAGCATGAATCTCGGCATGAGCGATGTGGTGAAGATGCAGGTCTTCCTGGTGGCCGATCCCGCCAAGGGCAACAAGATGGACTTTGCCGGCTTCATGCGTGGCTACACCCAGTTCTTTGGCACGGCTGCCCAGCCCAACCTGCCCGCACGCTCGGCCTTCCAGATTGCAGCCCTGGCCAACCCGGCCTGGTATGTGGAAATCGAGGTCGTGGCAGTGCGTGCCGCCAAGCCCGTCAAGTAAGTGACGCTCCAGCCCCTGGAAAAATAAATCGGGTGGCATTCATCGCCTGTACCGTCAGCGATGAATGCCGATTCATGCGCTGCTTAGTGAGCGGTGGAGCCAGATCCCTGCTGGGCGCTGCGCGCATCCAGGGCCAGAAAATGGTGAACCACGGGCTTGTCCGGCCCCTGGTGGTAACGCAAAGCGGCGGCCTGCAGATCGGCGTCGGCCTTGGACACGCGACCATGCTGGCGCAAGTGCTCGGCCCAGGACTCGACCAGAAACCACTCGATCACCCGACCTGGCTCGCCGGTGTGCTCGGCCACGCCCCAGGCATAAGCCCCATCGCGACGGCGCTCCTGGGCCACTTGCTGCATGGCCTGGAAAAAGGCGGTCAGATCTTCGTGGGCAATGCGGTATTCGATCTGAATCATGACCGGGCCACGATCGTGAGCCACGGGTTCTGCCAGCAGGGGCTCGGGCCAGTGGTTGGACGGTTGCAGATCCGCCTCGCCTGCTGGCAGCTTGACGCGGTGAAAGACCAGGGACACCAGCACCAGACCCAGGGCCCCGATCAGCAGCGTGACCGGCAGGCCCAACTGGCCGGCAATCAGGCCCCAGCCCAGGCTGCCCAGGGCCATGGCACCGTTGAATACCATCAGGTAGATGGCAAGACCCCGGCCGCGCACCCAGTTGGGCAGCACCGCCTGGGCCACGCCGTTGAGCGTGGTCAGCGCAACAATCCAGCCCAGGCCCAGCACCAGCATCAGCGCCACGGCAGCCCACTGGGGCGGCGCAAGGGTCAGCATGCCCATGACCAAGGCCGTAACCACAGAAGCCAGCAACACCAGACCGTCGGTATCGAGACGCTTGCGCAGCTTGGGCAGCAGCACGGCGCCCAGGATGGCTCCGGCGCCCACAGCGCCCAGCATCACGCCATAAAAGCCGGCCGTGCCGCCCAGCATGCGCCGCGCCACCAGGGGCAGCAGGGCCCAGACCGAGCTGGCGAACAGGAAGAACACAGCGGCGCGCAGCAACACCACATGCAGCTCGCGGCTGGCACGGGCATAGCGCACACCGGCCCGGAAGGCGCCGAAGAACTGCTCGTTGAGCGCCGAGGCCTCGGCCTTGGGACGCTTCCACCAGATGAGGGCGGCGATCACGAACACATAGCTCAGCACATCAAGGCCGTAGGCCGCCGCGGCGCCGAAGCTGGCCAGCAGCAGGCCGCCGGCGGCCGGGCCGATGGCACGGGCGATGTTGATGCCCAGGGAGTTCAGGGCCACGGCGCTCTTGAGTTCGCTGCGCGGCACCAGCTCGGGCACGATGGACTGCCAGGTCGGACCCATGAGGGCGGCGCCAATGCCGCCCACAAAGGTCAGGGCCACCAGGTATTCCACCGTGAGGGTGTTGGTCTGGGCCAGCACCAGCAGCGTGCCGCTCACGGCGCCCAGCAACACCTGCACGCCGATGAGGAAACGACGGCGGTCCAGGATGTCGGACAGCACGCCGGCCGGGATGGCCAGCAGAAAAACTGGCAGCGTGGCCGCCGTCTGGATCAGGGCCACGGCCGTGGGGCTGGACGAGAGCTCGGTCACCATCCAGGCGCTGGCCACATCGCGCATGAAGCTGCCGATATTGCCCAGCACCGTGGCGGCCCACAGCACTGCAAAGACGGGAATGGCCAGGGGCGCGAAGCTGCCCGAGGCGGCTTTGGTGTTATCCGGCATGGGAGTCTCCTAAATCGTGCCAGGCGACGAGCAGCATGCCGCCGACCAGGCCCCAGTGTTCAAAAAATGCGTTGACAGCACGCTGGCGCTCGGCCTGCGGCGCTGCCCGGAAGCGGTCGGCCAGCAAGGCCGAGACCGCTAGCTGCAGCACCAGAGCGGTGGCCGCAATGGGAGCAGCCGGGGTCAGGCCCAAGGCCTTCACCTCGGCCACAACCCCACGGAAATCCCGGGCCCGGCGCCATCCCCCCTGCAGATAGGCCGCACACAGGCACAGCAGGGCCAGCGACTGCAGCCAGGGCGCGGTGGCAGCGGAACGCAGCGCGTCCATGCTCAGACCGCCCAGCAGGCGCAGCCCAGGGCGCCCCAGAAACCCTTGAGATCGGCCACGGGCAGCTTGCTGCTCCAGGCCGTGGCATGGGCGTGGCCGTGCAGATTGCAGTTGCTGGCACAGGCGCAACTGGCGGCGGCATGGCGCATCACGGACTGCAGCGGCGCGCCTTCCTGCACACCCCAGGCGCCATAGCCCTTGAAGGTGCGCACGGGCGACCAATCGGGCATGGCCAGCGGCGGGGCCGATTCATCGAAGTCGGCAAAGGTGCCAGCGCCGTAGACCACCTTGCCGCCCACCACGGTGAGCAGTGCCGAGGTGTCGGCAATATCGGACTCGGGGCAGGCGAAGAAGTCGCGGTCGGGCACGATCACATCGGCCAGCTGGCCCACCTGGATGCGGCCCTTCTTGCCCTGTTCGTTGCTGAACCAGGTCACGTTTTCGGTCCACATGCGCAAGGCCTGGTCGCGGCTCAGGCAGTTGCGCTGGGGCGTGAGCTGCAGGCCGCCCACGGTCTTGCCCGTGACGAGCCAGGACAGCGAGACCCAGGGGTTGTAGCTGGCAACACGGGTGGCGTCGGTGCCGGCTGACACGTTGACGCCCTTTTCCAGCATGCGCTTGACGGGGGGCGTGGCCTCGGCAGCGGCCGCGCCATAGCGCTCGACGAAGTATTCGCCCTGGTAGGCCATGCGGTGCTGCACGGCCACACCACCGCCCAGGGCCGCGATGCGGTCGATGGACTTTTCGGAGATGGTTTCGGCATGGTCGAAGAACCAGTTCAGGCCGGCCAGGGGCGTGTCCTGGTTCACCTTCTCGAAAACATCGAGCGCGCAGTCAATGGTCTCGTCGTAGGTGGCGTGCATGCGCCAGGGCCAGCGGTTCTGGGCCAGGATGCGTACCACCTCTTCGAGCTCGCCTTCCATGCCGGGCGCCAGCTCGGGCTGGGGCTGGCGGAAGTCCTCGAAGTCGGCAGCCGAGAACACCAGCATCTCGCCTGCGCCGTTGTGGCGGAAGTAGTCCGTGCCCTGCTTGTACTGCGAGGTGGCGGTCCAGCGCAGAAAGTCGTCCTTCTCTTCCTTGGGCTTTTGCGTGAACAGGTTGTAGGCCAGGCGGATGGTGAGCTGGTCGGCATCGGCCAGCTCCTGGATCACGTCGTAGTCGTCGGGGTAGTTCTGCATGCCGCCGCCCGCGTCGATGGCACCGGTCACGCCCAGGCGGTTGAGTTCGCGCATGAAGTGGCGTGTGGAGTTGAGCTGGTAGTCGCGCGGCAGCTTGGGGCCCTTGGCCAGCGTGGCGTAGAGGATGGAGGCGTTGGGCTTGGCCAGCAGCAGGCCCGTGGGGTTGCCGGCGCTGTCGCGCAGGATCTGGCCACCGGGCGGCTCGGGCGTGTCCTTGGTGTAGCCCACGGCGCGCAGGGCAGCGGCGTTGAGCAGGGCACGGTCATACAGGTGCAGGATGAAGACCGGGGTGTCGGGTGCCACGGTATTCAGCTCGGCCAGCGTGGGCAGACGCTTTTCCACGAACTGGTGCTCGCTGAAGCCGCCCACAACGCGCACCCACTGGGGCGCAGGGGTCACGTCCACCTGAGCCTTGAGCATGGCCATGGCATCGGCCAGGCTCTTCACGCCGTCCCAGCGCAGCTCCATATTGAAGTTCAGGCCGCCGCGGATCAGATGCAGGTGGTTGTCTATCAGACCCGGCAGCGCACTGCGCCCGCCCAGATCGATGCGTTTGGTCTGCGGGCCGGCCAGAGGCAGGACCTCGCGGTCACTGCCGACGGCGCTGAAGCGCCCCCGGCTCACGGCCACGGCCATGGCCGCGGGCTTGCTGCGATCCAGCGTGGTGAAACGGCCGTTGAACAAGATCAGATCGGGGGCGGAGGGCAGGGTCATGGAGGTCTCCGGTGGTTCAGCGGCGCGAAGAGTGCGCCAGATTTCTTGGCGAGCAGACCGAGGTCGCATTGAGGACCGCATCCGTACATGCGTACGGCGAGAACCGCGGGCGCGAGATCGGTCTGCGCTGCAGAAAGATGATGTGCTCTTTTTAGCCTTCGTGGGCGCCGAACATGGTCTTGGCGTAAGTGATGCCTATGCCGTAGCCGCCACCCAGCTTCTTGGCGATGCCCGTGGTCATGTCATAGGTCTCGGTACGGGCCCAGTCACGCTGCATTTCCAACAGGTATTGCAAGGACGTGATGGGCTGGGCTCCAGCCTGCACCATGCGCTCCATGGCACGGTTATGGGCTTCGGTGGAGATGTCGCCGCAGGCATCTGCGATCACGAAGACCTCAAAACCCTGGTCCAGTGCCGACAGAGCCGGTCCGACGATGCACACGCTGGTCCACAGGCCGGCCAGCACGATGCGGGGCTTGCCGATCTCGTTGACCTTCCGGATCACAGCCTCGTCTTCCCAGGTATTCATCGAGGTGCGGTCCAGCAGGGTCTGGCCGGGGAAAGGCGCGGTCACTTCCTCGAACATGGGGCCGGAGAAGCTTTTTTCTGCCACGGTGGTCAGGATGGTCGAGGCACCGAAGCCGGCGGCGGCCGAAGCAACCAGGGCCGCGTTGGAGCGCAGTTGCACGGGATCGATGGAGTGCGTGGCAAAAGCCATCTGCGACTGGAAGTCGATCATGATCAGCGTGTGGTCATGGGGGTTGAGCAGCTTGGCACCGGGCTTGGCGACAGCGACGGGACGGGCGATGGAGGCATTGGCGTTGGTCATGGTGAAACTCCTGGGTAAAAGGTGAGAGCGAGGCTGCGGGAAAAACAGGAAAGCCGAATGGAAACCGGCACTTACAAGCTAGGCAATTCACGGGGACGCAGGTCAAAGACCAGCACCTCGGCCTGCTCGCCCTGATCGAAGCGCAGAGCCCCGGCGTTACGGATGCGGGCTCCGTCGCCTTCGGACAGGCGCTCACCGTTCACGCTGAGGCTGCCGCGGGCCACATGCACATAGACATGGCGATCGGTGCCCACATCGAGTTCGGCGGATTCAGCGCCATCGAACAGGCCGGCATAGACCCGGGCGTCCTGGCGCACGGCCAGCGTGCCGTCCCGGCCTTCGGGGGCGATGATCAGGCGCAGGCGGCCGCGCTTGTCGGCATCCTCCACATGGACCTGCTGATAGCGTGGAGCGGCGCCGCGCTCGTCGGGCACGATCCAGATCTGCAGAAAGTGCACCGGATCCTGGGCCGAGTGGTTGAACTCGCTGTGCTCCACGCCGGTGCCGGCACTCATCATCTGCACGTCGCCGGGACGGATCACCGAGCCCGTGCCCATGGAGTCCCTGTGTTCCAGCGCGCCGTCGAGCACGTAGGAGAAGATTTCCATGTCGCGGTGGCCGTGGGTGCCAAAGCCCTGACCGGGGGAGACATGGTCGTCGTTGATGACCAGCAGATCCGAAAAGCCTTGCTGGTTGGCATCGCGGTAATGGCCGAAGGAGAAGGTGTGGCGCGATTGCAGCCAGCCATGATTGGCACGGCCGCGGTGGTTGGATGGGCGAACTTCAAGCATTTCTATCTCCTAAACAATCGATGGCGTTCACACTTGCTGCAGCAGGCCTTCATGCCTTTCTTCTCTGCATTCCGTGTTGCGATGGATGAAGTATCGGCGGCCTGATCGACGCCTATGCTGAAAGAAAATCCTCTTAATCATCGATAATTTCGATGATTGTTTTTTACGCACTTAAAGCATGCTCAAACTCTCTCTGGAAGCCATAGAACTGGTGGACACCATTGCGCGCCACGGCTCCTTTGCCAGTGCGGCCGAACGCCTGCACAAAGTGCCTTCGACCATCTCCTATGCCGTGTCCAAGCTCGAGGAACAGCTGGGCCTGAACCTGTTTGTGCGCAACGGCCCGCGCGTCAGCCTCACGCCCGCGGGCGAGGAACTGCTCAAGGAGGGGCGCTGGCTGCTCGCGGCCGCGCGCCAGCTCGAATCGCGGCTGCGCCAGATCGCCACGGGCTTCGAGACCGAGATCCGCCTGGTGCACGACTCGCTGATCCCCACGAGCGCCTTCGGCGCCGATATCCAGGCATTCGAGGCACTGAATAGCGGCACGCGGCTGCGCATCGGCAGCGAGACCCTGACTGGCACCTGGGAAGCCTTGCGCGAAGGCCGCACCGACCTGATCGTGGCAGCGGGCGAGGGTCCAGCCGGCGGCGGCCACAAGGCCGTGGCCGTGGGCCAGCTCGATTTCGTGTTCTGCGTGACTGCCAGCCACCCGCTGACGCGTCTTGGCCGTCCGCTGGCGCGCGCCGACCTGCTGGAGCACACCGCCGTGGTGGTGGGCGACGGCGCCCGTTCGCTGGCCGACCGCACCGTGGGCCTGCTCACCGGCCAGCGGCGCATCACCGTGCCCGATATGCAGGCCAAGATAGCCTGCCAGGCCGCCGGGCTGGGCCACGGCTTTGTGCCGCGCGCATGCGTGCGTGTGGAGCTGGAGACCGGGGTACTGGTGGAACTGGCGGTGGAAGAACCGCGCCCACCCGAAACCTTCTGGCTGGCCTGGCGCAGCGATGCCCGTGGCCGGGCCCAGCAATGGTGGCGCGAGCGCCTGAACCGCCCACTGCTGCCCGGCATACTTCCCTACTGAAAACGGCCCTGCAACTCAAGGTGGCAGGGCCGCTACGATGCGAGCCGACGAGGTTTGCGGCAACGGCTCAAGCCATGCCCAGGACCTCGCGAAGCTCAGGGAAAGGACGATCAGTCCAGCTTCACGCCGGCCGCCTTGATGACCTCACCCCAGCGCTTGGCTTCGGTGCGCGCCAGCTGGTGGAACTGCTCGGGCGTGCCGGGCAGGGCTTCCATGCCGAAGTCGGCCATGCGCTTGACCACGTCGGGATCCTTGAGGGCTTTTTGCAGGTCTGCATTGAGGCGCTGCACGATGGCTGGCGGCAAGCCCTTGGGACCCAGAATGCCCTGGAAGGCATAGACCTCGGAATCCTTGAGACCCAGTTCGGCCAGCGTGGGCACATTGGGCAGATTGGGCACGCGCTTGGCCGTGCCTATGGCCAGGGCCCGCACCTTGCCGGACTGGATCACGGGCAGGCCCGATGCCAGATCCAGGAACATGCAGGGCACCTGGCCACCCATCACATCGGCCAGGGCGGGCGCGGCACCCTTGTAGGGGATATGGGTCAGACTGGTGCCGGTGCGGTTCTTGAACAGCTCCATGGCCAGATGGTGGGGCGAGCCATTGCCGGGCGAGGCGTAGTTGAGCTTGCCGGGGTTGGCCTTGGCATAGGCCAGGAATTCCTTGAAATCCTTGGCTTCGAACGCGGGGTTGACCACCAGCGCCATGGGGAAGCGGCTGATGCCGCCCACATAGGTGAAATCCTTGTCGGGGCTGAAGGGCAGCTTGCTGAACAGGTGCTCGTTGAACGCCAGGATGGCGTTGTCGGCCGACATGATGGTGTAGCCATCGGGCTTGGCCGCGGCAACGAGCTGGCCGCCGATATTGGTCGAGGCGCCGGGACGGTTGTCCACCACGATGGTCTGGTTCAGCGTCTTGCGCATGGACTCGGCCACGGTGCGGGCCAGCACATCGGTACCGCCTCCGGGTGGGTAGGGAACGACCCAGCGCACAGGGTTGGCGGGCCAGTCCTGCGCCATGGCGAAGGGGGATGCGGCAGCAGCCGAGCTGGCTGCCACGGCAGCCAGGAATTGACGACGATCCATCGTTTGTCTCCTTGAGGGTGATGTAGGGGGTTGTGGAATGTTTTTTAGACCCCGCCAGGCTGCCTTTTCCTATTAAGTGATAGCTGCCTGTGCTTGTCTCTATTCGGTTTGAATCGGTTCTGACTCCGATTTCTGTATGGGTGGCAGTTTGAAGCTCACGCGCTCGACCCGGTAGCCTTTCTGACGCAGCAGCTCAGGCAGGCCCTTGGGCCCGACCATATGCAGCGAACCCACGGCAGCAAACACGGTCTTGCCCTGCTGGAGCTGACGAACAATGCCATCTGCCATGCCCGGATTGCGTCCATCCATGAGGCGCGCGTACTTGAGCCGGTCACGCTCGGTCTTGATGCAGTCGCACCAGTCGGCATAGTTCTCCAGCTGTTTTTCGTTGCCGCTGGCCCAGATATTCGCCAGCTGCAGCAGGATTTGCGGGGACTTGGGATCTTCGAGCTGGTCCAGCCCGTCGCGCACGCTTTCCTGCACCTCCAAGGGGTCGTCGGAAAGCAGCTCCTCGAGCTGGGTCTGCACCGATTCCAGCCCCAGCACGGGCTTGTGCAATGCATGGGCCATGCCCGCCAGCAACAGGTCGGCGCCAAACTCGGCCACCAGCCCCTGCTTGCGGCCCAGTTGGCTGACCAAGCCCAGCAACTGGGCATCCGGACGTTGCGTGCTCAGATGTTCGGCACAGGTTCGCTTGCGCTGCTGCGCCAGCCGGGCGTCCAGATCTGCGGGCAGCGCAGGGGCGTCGACACGGGCCTGGAAGCCGTCGATCAACTGCTGCATGACCTGCGGATTCAGCACATCCAGCTCCAGCGCCAGCAAATCCGTCGCAACCATGGCACGCAAGATGGTGCGGCCGGGCAAGATCCACTCCCGCTTGCCCACATGCAAAGTGCCGTAAAGCCAGCTGGTGCGCTCGCCGTCCTGCACGCGCCAGAGCAAGCCTCTGTCCTGCATCTGGGGGGCCATGGCCTGCACTTCGGCCGGCGTTGGCGGGCTGAACGGTGGCGGGCAACTGGCAGCAGATTCGGCGGCTGGCTCTGCCGCCATGGACAGGCCCGTCAACAAAGCGAGCGCCATGGTCGGCACGGCCTTCAGAGGCAAAATCCAGCGCGAGAGATTCAGACTTGGCATGGGCATGGCGACTGCAACGGAGGCTTAGTCTTCAGAGCTATCCAGAGGCTGAACTTCGGGCAAGTCATCCTTGCTGCCGCCGGGCGGCGCAATGTTCTGGTCGATGGCGCCGAAAATGCTCTGGCCGTCCTTGCCCTTCATCTCGATGCGGATGGTGTCGCCGAACTGCATGAACTCGGTCTTGGGCGCGCCGTCCTGAATGGTCTCTATGCAGCGCTTTTCGGCGATGCAGCTATAGCCCTTGGGCCATTCCATGCGCTTGTTCTTGCCGCTGCCGGTCTCCACGCCCTTGTTGCTCACCGTGCCGCTGCCCACGATGGAGCCGGCGCGTACATTGCGGGTCTTGGCGATATGGGCGATCAGCTGGCCGAAGTGAAAAGTCATCTCCTCGCCCGCATCGCACATGCCGACCTTGCGGCCGTTCCAGGTGCTCTGCAGCGTCAGATGCAGACGGCCGCCCTTCCAGGCATCGCCCAGCTCGTCCAGTGTCACGGCCACAGGGCTGAAGGCCGTGGCGGGCTTGCTCTGAAAGAAGCCGAAGCCCTTGGCCAGTTCGCCGGGAATCAGATTGCGCAGGCTCACGTCATTGGCCAGCATGACCAGACGGACGCCATCCAGCGCATCCTTGGCATCCGTGCCCATGGGCACATCGCCGGTGACGACGGCAATCTCTGCCTCGAAGTCTATGCCCATGGCCGTGCTGGGCACGATCACATCGTCGCAGGGGCCG
Organism: Comamonas sp. HJ-2; assembly: GCF_053615495.1. Classification (NCBI taxonomy): domain Bacteria; kingdom Pseudomonadati; phylum Pseudomonadota; class Betaproteobacteria; order Burkholderiales; family Comamonadaceae; genus Comamonas; species Comamonas sp. HJ-2. Next base: position 124,097 of record NZ_JBSIFD010000012.1, read on the forward strand.
ATGAAATCATCGCTGCCGCCCTGGTACATCAGCGGGTCGGTGTAGAAGTTGGCCGGCACCTCGGCATTGCGCGCCTTGCGCACCAACTCCACATGGTTGATATAGGCCGAGCCATCGGCCCACTGATAAGCTCGCGGCAGCGGTGCCATGCAGCGCTGGGGATCGAAGGGAAACGCGTGGCGGGCCTTGCCGTGATTGAGTTCATGCGACAGATCCTGCAACTGGGGAGCCATATAGCTCCAGTCGTCCAGCACCTGCTGCATGCGATTGGCAATGCCGGTGGCATAGCAGGCCTGGCTCAGGTCACGCGAGACCACGACCAGTTGCCCGTCGCGCGAGCCATCCTTGTAGGTTGCCAGTTTCATTCTCTGTCCCTCTGCTCACGGCAGCGGTGCTGGCACAATGCCTGACAACGCTAGCCAAAATTACGATTGGTTAAATTGATTTAACTAAACAAAACACGATTCTATTGCAATGGAAAAGGAACGCGCAGGGATTCAGTCGGTCGAAGTGGGTTTCTCCCTCATCGAAGCGCTGGCGCAGGCCAGCGGCCCGCTGATGCTCAAGGATGTCGCCGCCGCCGCCGGCATGAGTGCCGCCAAGGCGCACCGCTATCTGGTGAGCTTTCAGCGCATCGGCCTGGTGGCGCAGGACGAGCGCAATTCGCGCTACGACCTGGGACCTGCGGCGCTCAAGATCGGCCTGGCCTCGCTGGCCCGCCTCGACCCGGTGCGTCTGGCGCGGGAGCGCATTCCGGCGCTGCTCGAGACTCTCAACCACACGCTGGCCATTGCCGTCTGGGGCAACCATGGCCCGACCATCGTGCATTGGGAGGAATCGGCGCAATCCGTCACCGCCAACCTGCGCCTGGGCGACGTCATGCCCATGCTGGCCTCGGCCACGGGTCGCTGCTTCGGCGCCTGGCTGCCGCGCGAGGCTACGGCAGCATTGCTGGAGCCCGAGATCGAGCGTGCACGCAAGGCCAGACGTCAGGACCTGCCCCAGACCGAAGAGGCCGTGGCGGACATGCTGGCCGAGGTCCGTACGCGCGGCACGGCCCGCGTGGTCGACACCGTGCTGCCGGGCATCGTGGCCTTTTGCGTGCCGGTCTTCGACGCATCCGGCCATATCGTGCTGGGTCTGATGACCCTGGGCTCGCTGGCGACTTTCGACCCGGACTATGGTGGAGCCATAGACGCGCCACTGCAGGCTGCCGCCCGCCAGCTTTCCAGCGATCTGGGCTGGCGCGCCGATCCCAGCCACTGAAACCCGCAATCTCCGATCCACGCTCATGGGCCGCACCCCTCAGGCAAGCCAGACACGCAAAGCGCTGCTGCCCATCACCGGCTTGGTGCTGGCAGCCCATGGGCTGTTGCTCTGGGGCCTGCCCGAACTGAGTCCGCCGGACAAAGCGGCGGACGACCAGATCGTGATGGAGACGCGCATGCTGCAGGCGCCCCCTCCTCCGCCGCCTGCACCCGCAGCGCCCAAACCGGCTCCAGCTCCAGCGCCCAAACCCCAGGCCTCACCCCGGGCGCCGGCTCCTGCTCCCGTGCCTGCCCCAGCACCGGACGAACAGGAATCAGAGCCAAATCCGCCTCCAGCCCAGGAACCACAAACGCAAGAAGCGCCTGAAAAAGAAGCACCCACCAATACAGGGCAGCCCGCTGCTGCAGAGCCGGCTCCCGAGCCCATGGCCGAGCCTCCCGAAGCCAATGGTGCCGACACGGCCCGCCCCATCCAGGTCACGCCCGCAGGCGGCGCGCCGCTGCCACCTGACTCTGTGCTGCCCGTCACCCTGCCCAACTCCGCCACACTGGAGTTCAATGCCTCGGGTCAGGTCAAGGGTTTTCAATATTCGGCCGGCGCCCAGCTGCAATGGCAGCATGACGGCCAGTATTACCAGGCCAGACAGTCGATCAGCATGTTCTTGCTCGGCGAGCGCGCCCAGACCAGCGAGGGGTTGATCACGCCCAAGGGCCTGCAACCGCTCAACTTCAGCGACAAGGGGCGCAAAACCCAGTCCGCCGCCTTTGATGTGGCCAGTGGCAAGGCGCACTACAGCGGCGGCCAGACCGATGCGGCCATCGGCGATGGCGTGCAGGACCGCCTCAGCGTGTTTCTGCAGCTCTCGGCCCTGATGGCCGCCGCCCCAGAGAAATACCCGCCAGGCACGCTGATAGAGCTGACCACCAGCAGCGCACGCTCGGCCGTGCGCTGGCAGTTCCGCGTGGGTGCCAGCGAGGCGCTGGAGCTGCCATTTGGCGGCGTCATGGCGCTGCGCCTGGACAAACTGCCCGGCAAAAGCAGCAACGACCAGCGCGGCTCGGTCTGGCTGGCTCCGTCCATGCAATACCTGCCCGTGCGCATCAAGCTCACTCAGGGACAGGACGACTTTGTCGACCTGCAGCTCAAGAAATATCTGCCCGCGCCGCAATAGCCTCCATGCCGCCCCCCTGGCGTAAACCCCGGGAGCACCGCGCCCAAAGCGCTCACTCACCTCCCAGCCAAGGCCTGCAACCTGCATCGGCTCGGGCTGAACGCTGTCGCGCCATTCAAGGACTTGCCTACTACAGATCGGGAAAGCCGGTTGCCCACAACCATGTCAAATCCATGGAATACTGTGCCCAAGTGCCAAGAGCAGGCATTTCCACCTTGAAATGCGGCACCCTGTCGCCATATCCATGGCAGGCATGCTCATAACGGAAGTGAAAGGAGGAACACCATGCAAATGCTTTACGACTCTGAATCCTTTGCGGTGCTCCATCTGCGTCCCGATATGGAGGCAGACGTTCCGGCAGGCAAAGCCAAGGCCGAGACCGAGCAAGCCCATCAACTGCCGCGTCACGGCTTTGAAATCGTGGACAAGCGCTCGGGCAAGGAGGTGTATCTGGATGGCTCCTGGGCCGAAATGTTCCAGAAGCAGATCCTTGCCTGGCAGCAGGACGCCCCCACCGAGGAGGAGGTGGAGGAAATTCTCGACACCTACACGGGCCTGGCCCAGCAGCCGGTCATCATTCACTGAACACCTTGCAAAAAGCCACTCGAAAGAGTGGCTTTTTTGATGTCTGAAAGCACACTCTAGTGCTTGCCGGAAGAGCGCGAGCCGCTATGACTTTCTGCACAACAGCATCAACACGCAGGCACTCAGCATGCAGCCCAAAAAGCCCAGCAGCCCCCCAGCCGCACCCAGCGCAAGCCAGTAGCCCCAGTCAATGCCTTGCTCTGCGCAGTGAATCTCGCACTGGGGGTTGTGCTCCCAGGCCATCCACATCAGAAGTCCGGCCATCGCAAAGCCGGCGCAGGCGCTGGTGATCAGGACCGACTTCCAGGGATTTCGCCTGCTGCGGATCATGGCCTCGCCCCCGGCAGCGCTCTGTTCAGCCACCGGTACAGCGGCGCTACCAGCAGCAGCACGGCAATCAGCCGGCAGACCTGGAAGGCCGTGACCACGGGCACGCCCAGTTGCAGGACCTTGGCGGTGATGGCCATCTCGGTAATGCCGCCCGGCGATGTGCCCAGCAGCAAGGTGACCCAGGGCAGGCCGGTGGCCCAGTGCAGCAGCCAGGCAAAGCCGGCGCAGACTGCCATCAGGCCCACGGTACCCAGCGCCACCATGCCCAGCCAGCGCGGAGCCGTGTGCAGGAACTCACGTCGAAAGCGCACCCCCAGGCTTACGCCGATCACCAGTTGGGCGGCATTCATCAACCATTGCGGCACGGCAGACAGCTCCAGGCCTGCCATGGTCAAGCCCATGGATACGGCCAGCGCGCCGAGAAACCAGGGATTGGCACGCCTGAGCCTGAGCATCAGCAATGCCCCGGCGCCGGTGGCCAGCACCAGCCAGGCAAAGCCTGGCCATTGCACGGTGCGCACGCTGGGCAGCGTCAGGCCCGGGTCACCCTGCAGTCCCGACCATTGCAGTGCAAAGGGAATGCTCACCGTCACTATCACCAGCCGCAGGCTGTGCGCCGCCGCCACCAGATCTGTGCGCGCATGCTCGCGCTCGGCCAGCAGCGTCATCTCCGAGGCCGCACCTATCGCCCCCGAGAAATAGGTCGTGGCGCGCAAGCGCTCTTCATCCATGCCCGGTTGCGTCAACATGAAGGGGGCCTGGACGCGATACAGCCAGCGCCCGAAGACCCAGCCCAGCAACAGGGCCCAGGCAATGGCCAGCGCAATCGCCCACCACAGACCGGCGACCAGCTCGGTCACCGCAGGCGTGAAGTACAGGCCCAGAGCGCCGCCTATCGTCCACTGCCCCAGATCGCGCAGCCTGGCCCAGCTTTGGGTGGGCGCCCCGCCAATCGATAGCAGGGAGACGGAAATCAGCGGACCCAGCATCCAGGGCAGCGGCGTATGCAGCACCAGACAGAGCTGGGCTGCCAGCCAGGCCAGCAGCAAAGTAGCGGCCACACGGGCCAGAAACACGGGAGGAAGCAATACGGACATGTGCACGGGAATCCGGCAAGGCACGACAATGGGCGCGCGACAGGGGCAATGCCCCGCAGTATCGCGGCAAAACTCGGTGGGCAAAGCCGGTACGAAATCTACAGCTACGAAGCCATGCCCCGTCTCAGACGAACGCAATCAGCTCATATGTGGACTTTCATTTCTGCGGCGCAGCCGCGCCAGCGTTTCAATCCTTTGGCCCTGACAGCTCTAGCCAGCGCCCTGCTGCTGGGCGGCTGCGTCCATCAAAGCGCTCAGTTGACCTCCGACACCGAATGGCGGCAGACACTGGGGCAGTGGGCCGGAACACCGGCCATTCTGCTCGGCGAGCAGCATGACCAGATCGCCCATCATCAGTGGGAAGCCGCTACCGTGCGCCACCTGGCAGCGCAAGGCAGGCTCGCAGCCCTGGTGGTCGAGATGGCCCCCGCAGGCGGCAGCACCCGGAGCCTGCCCGCATCGGCCAGCGATGAGGAAGTGAAAACTGCTCTGCAATGGGCTCAGGGCGGCGGCCCGGGCGGCTGGCCCTGGCAGGACTATGGCCCGGTGGTGATGGCTGCCGTGAAAGCCGGCGTGCCCGTGCTCGGTGGCAATCTGCCACGTGCCCGGATGAAGCAGGCCATGGGCGAGTCCCGCTACGACGGACACCTGCCGGCTGCTGGCTGGCAGCTGCAGCTCGAGGCCATCAAGGACGGCCACTGCGGCCTGCTGCCCGAATCGCAGTTCGCGCCCATGGCCCGAATTCAGCTGGCCCGTGATGAATCCATGGCCAGAGTGACTGAAACAGCGGTGCGCGAACTGGGCCAGCCCGGCAAAAGCGTGCTGCTGGTGGCGGGCCGCGGCCATGTGCGCAGCGATATCGGCGTGCCGACCTGGCTGCCCGGCGATTTCAAGCAAAAGGTGGCGATAGCCCGATCAGACAAGGCTCAGACTGCTATCGCCATGAAGGCAGACAAGCTGCTGACGCTGGAGGGCAACGCCTCCGAAGACCAGTGCAGCCAACTGCGCGAACAGTGGAAGAACAGACCTGCGCCCAAGCCCTGACGGGTTGCTGCAACGCTGGTGACCCTCAGCCCGCGGTCGCGACAGCCACCAGCGGCTGCCCCTCACGCGTCTTTTCCAGCAGGCGCGTGAAGTCCTCGGCCGGCAAGGGCCGGCTGCAGAAATAGCCCTGAAAGTAGTCACAGCCTTTTTGCTGCAGGAAGCTCAGCTGCTCCTGGGTTTCCACGCCTTCGGCCAGGACCTTCAGACCCATGGCATGACCCAGGGCAATGACCGAGCTGCTGATGGTCATATCGTCCGCGCTGTGCGGAATGTCGCGGATAAAGCCCTGGTCGATCTTGAGCAGATCGAGCGGAAAACGCTTGAGGTGCGCCAGCGAGGAATAGCCGGTGCCAAAGTCATCGATGGCCAGGCGCAGGCCCAGCTCACGCAGGCGGTTGAGCACGGCCAACGCCTCTTCGGGCTTTTCGGCCAGTGCGCTTTCGGTGATTTCCAGCTCCAGCAGACTGGCCGGAAAACCCGATTTGTTGAGCGCTTCGGCCGTAGCCCCGGCAATATCGGTCAGCAAAAACTGGTGCAGCGAGACATTGACCGCAATCGCCAGATCGGGCAGTCCGGCGGCGCGCCATTGCTGACCCTGACGACAGGCCTCACCCAGCACCCACAGGCCCAGCGGGCCGATGACACCCGAGTTTTCCGCCACGGGAATGAAACGGGCCGGCGAGATCAGGCCTTCCTCTGGGTCCAGCCAGCGCAACAAGGCTTCAGCCCCCACCAGCCGCCCCGTCGCCAGCTCGATCTGTGGCTGGTAATACAGACGCATATGGCCCAGCTCCAGCGCACGGCGCAGGCGCGCCTCCAGCGCCAGACGCTCGCGGGCGGCCTGGGTCATGTTCTCATGGAAGAAGCACCAGGCATTGGAGCCTCTGGCCTTGGCGCCATACACCGCTGCATGAGCGCCCTGCAGCAGATCGTCGGCTGTCAATGCATGGTCGGGATACAGACAGATGCCTGCGCTGACGCTGACCACCACCGAGAGGCCATCCGGCGTGGTCCAGGGCTGGCCGGCTGCGGCCATCAGGCGCTCGGCCACGTCCACCGCGCTGTCGCGACCGCAAATGGATTGCGCCACCACGCAGATTTCATCGCCCGCCAGGCGGCCAATGATGTCGCCGTGCCGCAAAGCACCCTGCATCTGCACAGACACATGCCTGAGCACCTCGTCGCCGATGGAGTGGCCATAGCTGTCGTTCACGTCCTTGAAGCGGTCGATATTGAACAGCAGCACGGCCATGCGACGGTTGGTGCTCTGACTCAACTCCACCGCCTCGCCCAGCATGCGCGTGAATTGAGAGCGGTTGGGCAGACCGGTCAAGGTGTCGCGATGGGCCAGAAACTCCAGTTGCTGCTCGCGCGCCTTCTCGGCCGAGATATCGGTGAACATGCAGACGTAATGCGTCACCTTGTCGTTGGCATCCTTGACCGCGCTCAGCGACATGCGCTCGGGAAAGACCTCTCCATTCTTGCGCCGATTCCAGATTTCGCCCTGCCAGTGCCCTGTGGCATGCATGCTGGCCCACATGGCGTCGTAGAAAGCCTTGTCATGTCGGCCGGACTTGAACATGCGCGGCGTCTTGCCCAGCATTTCCGCTTCGCTGAAGCCCAGCAGCTTCGTGAACGCGTGGTTGACCGAGAGAATTCGGCTGTGTGCATCGGTCACCACCACGCCCTCGATGGTGTTGTCCACCACCGTGGAAGCCAGGCGGCTGCGCTCGTCGGCCTCGCGACTCGCAGTCTGGTCGGAGAGCAGGCCCGAGATCCGTATCAGGCGTCCGCTCTCATCCTTGTAAGCCTGGCCGCGTGCGCGGAACCAGCGATACAGACCGTCAAAGCACAGCAGACGTGCCGTCAGCACCAGCATGCTGCCCTGCTCCAGCGCCTGCTCGGCCTGGGCGCGCGCACCTGCGGCATCTTCGGGGTGCAGGCGCTGATGGAAATCGAACTCGCGGGCCAGATCCTGGCCCTGATAGCGCAGCAAGGCACTCATGCCCGTGGAGAAGTTCAGCCGCTGCTCAAGCGCGTCCCACTCCCACACGCCGTTGCCGCTGCCCTCCAGCGCCAGGCGCAGCATGGTCTCGCTGCGCATCATGGCATTGCGCGCACTCACCATCTCGCTGAGATCCTGCAGCACGCAGACCAGGGCCACCGGCCCGTCCACACCCGAAGCCGCCACACGGCTGGTGGTGCACAGCACGGGCGTAACCTTTCCGGTGCCGGCATTCACGCATTGGCGCAACACCTGGAAGTAATCGGTGCTGCCGTCCAGCAGGCGCTGCAGCTGCAGAGCAACGTCGTCCTGGTCATTCACAGGCACCAGAACACGAAAATCCTGACCGCGCAGCGACTCGACGCTGCAGCCCAGCCAACCCGCCAGCTTGGCATTGGCCCAGACAATCTCTGCACCGCCCACATGCACGCGAGCCATACCGGCCGGTGCGTGGCGCACCACCAGCTCCAGCTCCTGCGCCGTCTCCCGGCCACGCTGGTCGGCGCGCGCCTTGCGCTGCATGAACCAAAGTGCAATCAGCGCTGTCGCCAGCAACCAAACAATGAACAGGCCTATCTGCCAACGCAGAGACTGTCGATTCAGCGATACATCAAAATAGCCGAGCACGCCCGCCTGCGCCCCCAACCAAAGCATCCCCACGCACAAATAGAGGGTGACAATCACCCAGGGTGTGAGCGCAGAATGCCCCTCCTCGCTTTTCATGAATTTCCTTTGTCCGCAGGGTCCTCGCCTTGCTGCGACAATTGCCGAGCTATGACCCAAGCCTATATTTTGACTTTATCCTGCCCAGACCGACTGGGCCTGGTGCATGCCGTTTCCGGATTCTTGCTTGAACAAGGCGGCAATATTGAAGAAGCAGCGCAGTACAACGACCCGGTAACCGGTCTGTTCTTCATGCGCGTGCAGTTTGCCTGCGATGGCAAAGACGCCGCCTCTTTAAAGGCATCCGTTGCCGAATTAGCTGATCAATATCAAATGCAGTGGAGTTTGCACTCCAAGGCCGAGCGCATCAAGACCGTCATCATGGTCAGCAAGGAAGGCCACTGCCTCAACGACCTGCTGTTCCGCTGGAAGTCGGGCCTGCTGCCCATCGAGATCAAGGCCATCATCAGCAACCACCGCGAGTTCTATCAGCTGGCGGCCAGCTACAACATCCCCTTCCATCACATTCCCGTGACTGCCGCGACCAAGGCCCAGGCCGAAGAGCGCCAGTACGAGATCATCGAGGAAGAAGGCGCCGAGCTGGTGGTGTTGGCACGCTACATGCAGGTGCTGTCCAACGACCTGTGCAAAAAGCTGTCCGGCCGCGCCATCAATATCCACCACAGCTTCCTGCCCAGCTTCAAGGGCGCCAAGCCCTACTACCAGGCGCATGACCGCGGCGTGAAGCTGATCGGCGCAACCGCCCACTATGTGACGGCCGACCTCGACGAAGGCCCGATCATCGAGCAGGACGTGGCACGCGCCGACCATACCGACACCGTAGAGGACCTGACGGCCCGCGGCCGCGACACCGAGAGCCAGGTTCTGGCCCGTGCCGTGAAGTGGCATAGCGAGCGCCGCGTCATTCTCAACGGTCACAAGACCGTTGTGTTCCGCTAAATCCCTGGGCTTGGGATTGATTGTATGACCCGCAGCCCCGGCGCCTTGAACAGCATTACGGCCAGGCGGATTCCGCCGATACAGTGCCTGCTCACCTTCGAGGCTCTGGCGCGGCTGCGCTCGGTCACCTTGACGGCGGAGGAGCTGTGCGTAACGCCCAGTGCCGTCAGCCACAGAGTCAAGCAGCTGGAGCAGATTCTGGGGGCTCGCCTGTTCGGCCGAACGGATTTCTCGCTGACCACGGACGGCAGCTCCTATCTGGCCCATGTGCGTGAAGGCCTGGGCGCCTTGCAGCGCTTTCCAGGAGCGTCAGCCTCGCCTGGGCGCAGACGCCTGAAGCTGGCCGTCACCCCCACCTTTGCGCGCGTGATCCTGATCCCGCGCCTGCGCCAGTTCACCGAGGCCTATCCCGAGATAGACATTGCGCTGCAGGTGTCGATTCCGCTGCTGGATGTGATCGGCGAGGATGCCGACCTGATGGTGCGCTTCGGCGCCGGCCACTATGCCGATGTGGAGCATATCGAACTGGCCCGCGACACGGTCACGCCGCTGGCCTCGCCCAGCTTCATCCGCGAACATGGCCCGTTCGAGCGCCCGGACGACCTGGAAGGCATGCCGCTGCTGCGCAGCCCGCTGGAGCCCTGGCGCACCTGGTTCGCAGCGACCGGCCTCGACATGGCCGAACCCAACGAAGGCTCGCAGTTCAACGACATCGGTCTGATGTGCGACGCCGCATCGGCCAGCATGGGCATTGCCCTGGTACGCCACAAGCTCGGCGCCCCCTGGCTGGAAAACGGTACGCTGGTGCGCCTGTTCGATGTCGATGCTCCCAGTCCCCACGCACACTATCTGTGCTGGAAGACCGGCATCATGGACCGCTGGGAATGTGCGGCCTTCGCCGAGTGGCTGCGCAAGGCCATGGGCTGAGCTGCAACCCGGCGGCTTCGCGGCGGCGCAGTTCTTGCTCGCAGTCCCTGGACCGGCGAACAGCCGTTGCACGGATAGCTCGATGGATAACGAAGATGGAGCACCCACTGCATGAACCTGCAGCCCAGGCTGTACCCCGGCCTTGACCAGAACCAGGCCCTCAACAGCGAAGCGTCCTCGCTGCTCATCCGCGCCCTGGCCGGCACGGGCAAGACGACTACGCTGGCCATCAAGGCCACCGACCTGATCCGCACCCAGGGCGCGCGCAACGTGCTGATGCTGGCCTACTCGGAGGCCGGCATCAAGGCCATTCAGGCGCGCCTGGACCGGATCTCCGCCGTGCGCCTCGAAGGCCTGCATCTGCTCACTCTGGAGCATTTTTGCGCCCGCCTACTCGAAGAGCAGGGCGACCCTGTCCCCATGCTCTCCTCCAGCCTGGAAAAGAACCTGCTCATCCAGCAGGCGCATGAAGCGCTGTCGCAAGAGGCCGAACGGCATGCCGAGCTCGACATACCCGAGCTGGCGGACTACTTCGCACGACCTCTGGACATCAGCGCCTTCCTCGCTTTCGAGGCCCAGGCCAAGCAGTGCATGCTGGAACTCGACATCAACGACAGCGGCCTCGGCGCGCTGGCATATTGCCGCGACAACGCTCTGGACTACGGCCTGTACCGGCTGCTGCGCAGCTATGAGCGGCTACGCGCAGGCCCCACCCAGGAGCCGCTGTTCTATGCGCCCGGCGACTGCACCTACGCGCTCGCCTGCCAGCTGGCAGCACTGGACTTCGACGCTGGCTTCCCGCTGCTGCAGGGTCGCTTCGAAGCCGTACTGTTCGACGAACTGCAGGACCTTGACGAAGCCGCGCTGCTGGTGCTGCGCCATCTGGCGCGCGGCAACGGGCGCTTCATCGGTGTCGGCGACTTCAACCAGCACATACTGCCGGGCGCCTCATCCATCTTTGGCGACAGCGCCCAGCGCATCCTGCAGGAGCTGCCCGCGGGCACCGGCCAGGCCACGCTCAACACGACCTATCGCTTCGGCCCCCTCATCTGCCAGGAACTGAACCAGCGCTTCGGCGTGGAGTTCGACGCCCATTACCGCAACGCCTCGGCCTGGTTCGAACATCTCCATGGCGATGACGAGGACTGCGCCCGGCAATTGCTGGATATTCATGCCACCGTGGCCCGTCTGCCCCGCAAACCGCCGGACCCGCCGGCCGTACTGCGTGTCATCCTGCATTCACCCGAAGATTCGGTACTGCTTGAATGGCTGTTCGCCCACGAGGGCGTGCACTATGCCTGCAAAGGCATGCAGCGCTTCTACCAGCGCCGCGAAATCGCCCTGGTGCTGGCCATGCTGTGGGCCATGCAGGGCTGCAGCGGCGGTGCGCTGCTCTCGCAAGGCATTCTGAGCAGCGCTGCCGAAGGTCTGATGCGCTATGTGCGCCATGCCAGCCCGCCCGACCGGGATCTGCTGGCCAACGGCCTGTTCGACATGACTGCACTGGGCGACGCCCCGCCGGAGTCCGACACGCTGCGCATTGCCGCCGAACTCATGGGACAGCAAGCCGCCATGCGCCGCTTCCTCGCCGCCTACATCGCACCAGACTCCCCCTGTGCCCGGTTGCTGGCCTTGCCCGCAGACCAGTGCGCCGATGCGGGGCAGTTGCTTCTGCACCCTCTGTTGCGACAGTTCTTCGCCCAGGCCCCCATCAGCCAGGACGAACTGCGCCAGTGCCTGGCCAGCCTGCAAGCGCTGTCGCGCATCTGCGCCGGGCTTTCCGTCGATGAATTCCTGGGCCGCCTCAGCCTCATGGTCCAGTCGAGCATCGCGCAGCATCAGCGCCATGAAAAACCCAGCTTGCAACTGCTCACGGTAGAACGCAGCAAAGGCCATGAATACGAGTATGTGGCCGTGCCCTTTGTCAATTCCAGGCACTTCTCGCCCAATGCGAGCGACCCACAGCGCAACATGCTCTACGTCGCCATGACCCGCGCCAGCAAGCGCCTGTGGATACTGGAGAGCAGATGATGACGCAAGGCCATGGGGCGATGCAGATCAAGCCCGTATCTCATCAGCGGGTCAAAACACCATAACGTCGCCCCCAGCCGACATGGCCACAGTTGCCCTCTCCCACCCTTGTTGCAGTCCTCCCACCATGGGCTCACAACAACGAGGAGGAGACCCATGCAAACCCCATCGCGCTGCGCCTGGCTACTGGCCGCCGGCATCACCGCCAGCCTGACCCTGCATGCGCAGGAGAACAAGCTCACCATAGGCGCCAGCTTGCCACTGTCAGGCTCGCAGGCCGAGGCCGGCAAGGAAGGGATGAGCATCATGCAGGCGCAGGTGGAGGCCTTCAACAAGCAGGGAGGCCTGGGCGGCAAAGCTTTGACACTCAAGGTGCTGGACGATGGCTACGAGCCGCAGCGCGCCGCCGGCAATGCACGCCAACTGATCCAGGAAGGAGCCCTGGCCCTGCTCAACTGCTGGGGAACGGCCAGTTGCACAGCCATGCAACCCGAGGTACAGCAAGGCCAGACGGCCCTGGTGGGCGTGATTGCCGGAGCCGGCAGCATGCGCCAGCAGCCGGGCCGTTTCATCTATCCGCTGCGCGCCAGCACCCAGGCAGAAGTCGCGGCCATGCTGCAGCAGATGCAGACCATAGGTCTGCGGCGGATCGCCATCGTTCACCAGAACGACGGCTTCGGCAAAAACAGCCTGCAGATCGCCCTGAACGCCTTTGCAGCCAATGATCTCAAGGCCGCGGCAACTCTGGCCGTGGAGGCTTCGGGCAGCAACACCCCGGACCTGGCCAGACAGCTGGCCGCCCTGCCCGATCTCCAAGGCGTCATCGTGCTGGCGGGCGCCCCTGCCACCATAGGTCTGATCACCATGGCCAGACAGGCTCATGTCACGGTGCCTTTCTACAACCTGGCCGCTCAGGCCAACCGTGCGGTGGCGCAAGGGCTGGGCCCTTATACACGCGGCATTGCCTTCACCACCCTGGTACCCAGCCCCTGGAAGGGCGCGGTTCCGGCCATCAAGGACTACCAGCAGCTCCTCGACCACGGCGGCATGCCGCCGGCCTCCTATCTGGGCCTGGAAGTCTTTCTCAACACCCGAACCTTGCTGGATGCGCTGCGTAAAGCTGCGCCCACAAGCAATCGAGCGGGCTTGCTGGCCGCCCTCGACGCCATGGGCGAGATTCGCTACGGCGCCATGCATCTGCGCTTCACACCGCCGCGCAGCGGCTCCAGCTATGTGGGGCTGACCATGATTGATGCGAGCGGTCATTTCAGGGAATAAATCAACTCCAAGTCTTATTCAACAATCATCAACAGCTATTGTTTCAAGAGCAAATATCATCATCGTCGCAAAGCATTTCAAGCAGCTTTGCAATAAAGCTCACACCAATGCGCGGGCGCATCCCCTACATTTGCAGGCATGACGTTCGCCAGCACTTTTACCGATCTCGTCGCCACCTCCAGCGCAGCGGCCAACGCCGCACACCACCCGCCCGAGCAGTCCGAGCGTGCTCGGCGCCAGGCCGAGGTGGTGGAGGCACTGCGCCCCCATGTGCCGGCGCATGCCCTGCTCTATCAGAGCGAAGACACCACGCCCTATGAGTGCGACGGACTGACGGCCTACCGCCAGCGCCCTCTGCTGGTCTGCCTGCCCGAGACTTATGCTCACGTACAGGCTGTGCTCCAGGCCTGCCACGCCATAGGAGCGCCCGTCATTGCACGTGGCGCGGGCACCGGGCTTTCGGGTGGCGCCATGCCTCACCCCATGGGCGTGACGCTGTCGCTGGCCAAATTCAACAAAATCCTCAAGGTCGATGCCTACAGCCGTACAGCCCTGGTGCAGTGCGGTGTGCGCAACCTCGCCATCAGCGAAGCCGCTGCCCCCTACGGTCTGTACTATGCGCCCGACCCCAGCAGCCAGATCGCCTGCACCATCGGCGGCAATGTGGCCGAGAACTCGGGCGGCGTGCACTGCCTCAAGTACGGGCTCACGGTGCACAACGTGCTCAAGGTCAAAGGCTTCAGCATCGAAGGCGAGCCCGTCGAGTTCGGCTCGGATGCGCTCGACACCCCCGGCCTGGACCTGCTGGCCGTCATGATAGGCAGCGAAGGCATGCTGGCCGTGGTGACCGAGGTCACGGTCAAACTCGTGCCCAAGCCCCAGCTGGCGCGCTGCATCATGGCCAGCTTCGACGATGTGCGCAAAGCGGGCGACGCAGTGGCTGCGGTGATCGCGGCCGGCATCATTCCCGCCGGACTGGAAATGATGGACAAGCCCATGACGGCCGCCGTGGAGGACTTTGTGCGTGCCGGCTACGACCTCACGGCGCAAGCCATCTTGCTGTGCGAGAGTGACGGCACGCCCGAGGAGGTCGAGGAAGAGATCGCCCGCATGAGCGAAGTTCTGCGCCACGCCGGCGCCACGGCCATCACCGTCAGCGAAAGCGAGGAAGAGCGTCTGCGCTTCTGGAGCGGGCGCAAGAACGCCTTCCCCGCAAGCGGTCGTATCAGCCCCGATTACATGTGCATGGACTCCACCATTCCGCGCAAGCGTCTGGCCGACATCCTGCTGGCGATTCAGGAGATGGAGAAGAAATACCAGTTGCGCTGCGCCAACGTGTTCCATGCAGGAGACGGCAATCTGCACCCCTTGATACTGTTCGATGCCAACAACCCCGACGAACTGCACCGCTGCGAGCTGTTCGGAGCCGACATTCTGGAAACCAGCGTGGCCATGGGCGGCACGGTTACGGGCGAGCATGGTGTGGGCGTGGAAAAGCTCAACAGCATGTGCACCCAGTTCACAACGACCGAGAACGCCCAGATGTTCGCGCTCAAGGCGGCGTTTGATCCGCAATCGCTGCTCAACCCCGGCAAGGTGATTCCCACGCTCAACCGCTGCGCCGAGTACGGCAAGATGCTGGTGCGCGGCGGACAGATTGCCCACCCCGATCTGCCGCGCTTTTAACCTCCTGGAGAACCATGCAGCGCAAATACAGGTTGATTCTGAGACTGTCTGCGCTGCTGCTCATGACTGCCAGCCCAGGTGCGCATGCACGCGGCTATGCCTCCACCGGCAAATGCGGTATCTATCCACGCCTGGCCATCACCAGCCCCTCGGGCATCTGCGTAGGGCTGATAGCCGACGATGCCCATGGTCTGCGCTTTCCGCGCCGCGTATTGGAGATTGAGCCGGGCCGTATCTGGGTGCTGGACATGGGCAACTGGATGCCCCAGGTGGGCCAGCTGATCGAGCTGCGCCTGCCGCCAATGCCAACACCACGGCCAGGGCCGTCGAAGCCAGAGTGTTGCTGAGCAAGCTCAACTACCCTTCGGGCATGGCGCGCGGTCCGGACGGAAAAATCTATATCGGCGAGGCCGACAAGATATGGCGCGCTGCAGTGCCTTCACCCGGACAGACACCTCAGCCCGAGTTGCTGGCCAGCGGCCTGCCGGCCGACGGTGCGCACCTGCTCAAGCAGCTGGCGTTTGCGCCGGACGGCAGCCTCTACGTCAATATGGGATCGGCCACCGATGCCTGCCAGGGTGAAGACCAGAAGCAAGCCGTGCCCTGCCCCGAGCGCAGCGCGGCCATGCCGCGCGCTGCCGTCTGGCGCATGGTGCTGCAGTCCGGCAAGCAGCCCGTCAAGGAATTCAAACCCTTTGCCAGCGGCCTGTGCAACTCCATGGCGCTGGCCGTGATGCCCGACGGCCCTGCGGCAGGCACCGTCTGGCAAGGCGAAAACAATATCGACTACCGCGACCCCAGGCAACCGCCGGAGGAGCTCAACCTGCTGCGCGCGGGTGCCGACTATGGTTGGCCTTACTGCATAGGCGCACGCCAGAACGCACAGGGTTATGAAAAGCGCTTTGACTGCAGCAAGACCGAGGCACCGCATATGCTTTGGCCCGCCCACGTGGCTCCGCTGCAAATGCTGGCCACGCCTATGGGCAGCGCGTTTGGCGGGCAATTGCTGGTGGCCTGGCACGGCCAGCGCGCAGACGGTCAACGCCTAGTGGGCTTTGCGCGCGACGACAAGGGCCGGCCCTCTGGCAAACCCATTCAATGGCTGAGCAACTGGGACGCCAGGCCCGGTCTGCGCCCCGGCGGGCGCCCCACGGGCATGGGCCTCGATCATGCGGGCCGGCTGCTGGTGGTGGAGGACTTCAACCGCAGCCTGCTGATGCTGATGAGTGAAGCGGGCACGGCGCCAAGACCCAGGTAACCAGGTAAGGTGCTCAGTTCAGCAGATCGCGTCCACGTGCCAGAAACCTCGCGTACTCCTCGTCGGGGACAAACAAGCCGCCCGTGGTCCAGACAATATGTGTCGCGTTTGCCATGTGCGGCAGCAGCTTCTGGCGCTGCAGATAATCCTGACCCGCAACACTCTCCAAAAGGGCGCGCGGACCGCTAAAGCCCGCTGCGGCCGATGGCTCGATCTGCAGCCCCTCTCTATCCTTCAACAGGCACAGATGGCGAAACAGGGTTTCGTCCTGCACCGTGAAAACTCCGCCGAGAAAACCACGCACCACGTCGGCAGCCAGCTCCGATGCACGCGGCACTGCCAGGCCATCGGCCTCGGTCTGGTTGTTCAGGCCCAGCTCATAGACCGAAGGATGGGCTTCCAGACCAGGCAGCGCTGCAGCACCGGCGAGCATCTCCACCATGAAGCAGGGCGACTGCACGGGCTCGGCAAAAAAACAATGCACATGCGGCCCGAATGCCTGCTGCAGGCCCAGCGCCACGCCGCCGGGTGCACCCCCAACGCCGCAGGGAATATAGACAAACAAAGGATGCGTCTCATCCACGGCAATCCCGTTCTCTGCAAGTTGCGCGACCAGGTGCGGAGCCGCCGCCGCATAGCCAAGCAGCAGCGAAAGCGAATGCTCGTCATCCACAAAGTGACAATGTGTATCCTGGTCGGCCAGCGCGCGGCCTGCGGCCACGGCCTGGGCATAGTCGCCGGCATGCTCCACCACCTTCACGCCACGGGCTCGCAGGCGCTGCTTTTTCCACTCCTTGGCATCGGCAGACATATGGACTGTTGCCTTGAAACCAAGGCCCGAAGCCATGACGCCAATCGACAGGCCCAGATTGCCCGTGGAGCCGACCGCCACCTGGTAGCTGGCAAACACCGCACGCGCAGCATCGGAGGCCAGTTGCAGATAGTCGCCATCGGCCAGCAGGCCATGCTGCAAAGCGATCTGCTCCGCATACTCCAGCACCTCATGCACGCCACCGCGTGCCTTGATGGAGCCCGCTACTGGCAGGCTGTGATCGGCCTTGAGCCAGAGCCGACCCAGTTGCTCGGGCAGCTGCAAAGCCTGCTGCATCTGCGGCACGTGCAGCAGCGCCGACTCAATACGTCCGCCAGACGCCTGCAACCCTGGAAACAGCTGCGCCAGCAAGGGTGCAAAGCGTTCAAAACGCTGTACAGCCTGCTGAACCTGAGCTGCGTCTATAGAGTGCGTGGACCGAGCCCCCTCGCGGCGCCCGGCCCATAGCGCGGGCCGGGCATGACGCAGGTCTTCAACAAGGTCGCGCAGTGCGGGGAAAGTCATGGCAGGCATCCATCGTCATACAAGACCGCCATATTAGGGCCAATGGTGCATGCCAGACAGGTCAGCAAAGGCGCAGCATGGTCGCTATACCTCGCCCATGGCCGGGTCGCTGATCGTGTGCTGACCGGTTTCCACGCGGCCGGCAAAGCGCCGGTAGTACGCCGGATCGCTGTTGCAGGTTACGGCAAAGTCATACCACTGGCCGCTGGCCTTCAGCTCCCAATGCCTCTCGGCGCTGGCGGCAGCGGCAACGCTAACCGTCCATGGACCGTCGCTCAGGTAGGCCATGGGTGTGATGGTGAACACCGCAGCCTGAGCGCCCTTGTTCATCAGATCCACATAGACATTGCCATTGGCGATGTCGTAGCAGACACGCACCTCGGGGGCAGCCTGCGTACTGCCCAGGCGATTCAGGTCACCCTTGAAGTGACGGTGAAAACCGTTGGGACCCAGCACCCAGAGATCGTACTTGCCGAAATTGTCGCGCACGGCATCCCAGGTATCGGACAGCGTCTTGCCCGCTTCCACCATATAGCGGCGCGGTGTGCGATCCAGCTTGTAGCGGTCATAGACATGGAAGACGGCCGCCTGTGTACCGGTGTTGGCAAACACCAGCTCCACCTGGCTGTTGGCCTGACAGCGCGCACTGGTGTGCAGCTCGTAGGGCAAGGCCCGCGAGGGACGCGTACCGACCGCCTGCAAAGGCAGCTGCATATCGCGCGGCACCGGCACGGCGGGCAGCTTTTGCTGATCGGCACGCAGCTGGTCGGCGACATCACGTGTGGATCGTCCGGCCAGCAGGGGCAGGGTCTCGTTGTTCGGCGTCTTGAAGTTGAAGGTGCTCAGAAGATCTCCACATACCGCACGACGGAACGGGCTGATATTGGGTTCCTTCACGCCAAAGCGGGCCTCCAGAAAACGCAGCACCGACGTATGGTCGAATACCTGCGAGTTGACCCAGCCGCCACGACTCCATGGCGAGATCACATACAGCGGAACGCGCGGCCCGGGACCGTAGACACGGCCATCGGGGGCGGGCTGGCTGCGGCTGCCGACCGGCGCGCCATGCGTGAAGTACTCGGCCTGCAGATCGGCCTCCGGCAGCGTGGTCTTGCCTGCATAGGTCTTGTCGGCGTTCTGCGATGGCGCCGAGGGCGAAGGCATATGGTCGAAGTAGCCGTCGTTTTCGTCGAAGTTGACCAGCAGCACGGTCTTGCTCCAGACCTCGGGATTGGCCGTCAGCGCGTCCAGCACCTCCTGCAGAAACCAGGCGCCCTGCACTGGGCTGGATGGGCCGGGGTGTTCGCAATAGATGGACGGTGCATTGACCCAGGACACCTGGGGCAGCTTGCCTTCGCGAATATCGCGCTTGAAGGCGTCCAGGTATTCCTCGGGCTTGTTGCCGGGCAAGGTGTTGGCCACGCCTTTGTACAGCGGGTTGGCAGCGTTGTCGCTGGCCGCATCATAGGCGTGGTAGGGCAAGGCCTGGCCGGTGTTGGTATACGGCGCATTGGGCGCGCCGCCGCTGGAGACCGGAAAGCCTGAGGCCAGATTCGCTCTGCGGAAGTTCTGGAACGCCCCCAGCATATTGTCGCCCCATTCGTCGGGCATGTTCTGGTAGCTGATCCAGCTCACCCCGGCTTCCTGCAGCCGCTCGGCATAAGTCTTCCATGTGTAGCCGGTGTTGGCGTCGCTGGGCACGCCGTTGATGGCATCCCACTCGTTGTTCACGAAGGCCACGTTCTGCGGTATGGCACCGTTGGTACCTGTCATGTGGAATGACCTGTTGGCGTCGGTGCCGGTGTGCATGGCGCAGTGGTAGGCATCGCAGATCGTGAAGGCATTGGCCAGCGCGAACTGGTAGGGCAGCTCCTGCTCCTTGAAATAGCCCATGGAGGTGTCCGTCTTGGCCACGGGCCAGCGCGACATGCGGCCGTTGTCCCAGGCCTGCTGACTGTCCAGCCAGGAATGAGGGGTGCCGGAAACGCGCTGCGCGTTGTTGGCCGTTCCGTCCAGATGGTAGGGCGTGATGACCGTACCGTTGGCACGCTCCTGCTGCCAGACCTTGCGGCCGTTGGGCACGGGAATCGTCATCCGGTCGCCAAAGCCGCGCACCCCCTTGAGTGTGCCGAAGTACTGGTCGAAAGAGCGGTTTTCCTGCATCAGTATCACCACATGCTGCACGTCCATGACCGTGCCCGTGACATTGTTGGCCGGAATGGCCAGCGCACGGCGGATGCTGGGCGGAAAGGCCGCCAGTGCGGCAGCGGAAAAGGCGGCGTTCTTGCCGGCCTGCAGAAGGTTGCGTCGCGAAATCATGGTGAAGCCTTGTCTGTCACCGCGCTCAGGGAGCACAGCGCATCTCCGGCTTGGCCGGCTCGTTGGGGGTCGTGGGATTGGTGGGGGTCGTCGGGACAGGCGGGCTGTCATCGCTGCCACCACAGGCGGCCAGCGTGGCTGCCGTCAGGCAGACGAGCGCCAGCGCCTTGATCAAACGCTTGTTTCGCATGGAGTCTTTCACTTGGATGTCGACAGGTTTCGACCGGCAAGAATCTAGGAAAAGCTCGTGTCATGCCGATGACGTCCGTGTTTCAATCCGTTTCCTCGCATCGCGCCAGCGCCCGGAATTCGCGGGCCTTGCTCGGCACGAAGCGCCATGCGAAAAGGGCCGATGCATTCGCATCGGCCCTGTGCAGAAAACATCGAAACGCCAGTCAGAACGCTGGCGCTTGCACGGCTACTGGCGCTTCTGGTAACCGAGTCTGTACAGCAGCGGCAGCACCAACAGCGTCAGCACCGTGGACGAGAGAATGCCGCCAATCACCACCGTGGCCAGCGGCCTTTGCACCTCGGCCCCCGTTCCCGTGGCAATCGCCATGGGCACAAAGCCCAGCGATGCCACCAGGGCCGTCATCAACACGGGACGCAGACGCGTGAGCGCCCCTTCGGTCACGGCCTGTTCCAGATCCATGCCCTGTTCGCGCAAGCTGCGGATATAGGAGATCATGACCAGGCCGTTGAGCACGGCCACGCCGCATAGGGCGATAAAACCGATGGCCGCCGAAATGGACAGCGGAATGCCGCGCAGCCACAGCGCCGCAATCCCGCCGGTCAAGGCAAACGGAATGCCGGTGAAGACAATGAGACCGTCGCGTACATTGCCGAACATGGCAAACAACAGCGTGAACACCAGCGCCAGCGACACGGGCACCACGACCATCAGGCGCTGGCGGGCCGACTCCAGGTTCTCGAAAGTTCCGCCCCAGCGTGTCCAGTAACCTGCAGGCAACGCAACACCTTCGAGTTCCTGCTGAGCCTGTGCCACAAAGGAGCCGATATCTCGCCCGCGCACATTGGCGCTGACAACGATGCGGCGCTTGCCGTCCTCGCGGCTCACTTGATTGGGCCCCGGTGCCAGCTCCACCGTCGCCACCGATGACAGCGGCACAAAGCCCAGACGCCCGTCGCCGCCGCGCGGCAGCGCAATCGGCAGGCGGCCTATGCTGTCCACATCGCTGCGCATGGCCTCGGGCAGGCGAACCTGGATGGCAAAACGTCGATCTCCCTCGAACACCGTGCCGGCTTCACGCCCGCCAAAAGCCGTGCTGATGGCATCTTGCACATCACCCATGTTCAGACCGTAACGCGAGGCTTTTTCGCGGTCGATCTGCACCGTGAGCATGGGCAGGCCCGTGGTCTGCTCGACCTTGACCTCGGAGGCACCAGGAATCTTTTGCAGCATGGCGGCTACGGCCTGCGCGGACTTTTCCAGCTGGACCATGTCATCGCCGAAGATCTTGACGGCCACATCGCTGCGCACGCCCGAAATCAGCTCGTTGAAGCGCAGCTGAATCGGCTGCGAGAACTCGTAGTTGCTGCCCGGAATCCTTTCCACGGTCTCTTGTACGGCAGCCAGCAGATCGTCACGCGAGCGCGCCGGATCGGGCCATTGCTCACGCGGCTTGAGCATGATGTAGCCATCCGAAATATTAGGCGGCATGGGGTCGGAGGCGATCTCTGCAGTGCCGGTGCGCGCAAACACACGCTCGATTTCAGGGAACTGCTTTTTGAGCTCGCTCTCGATCTGCATCTGCATCTGCACCGACTGCGTAAGGCTGGTGCCCGGTATGCGCAACGCCTGAATCGCAAAGTCGCCCTCATTGAGATTGGGTGCAAACTCGCTGCCCATGCGCGTGGCCAGCAGCAGACTCAGGGCAACGATGACGCTGGCCGCCGTCAACACCACTGCTGGTGCATGCATGACCTTGTCCAGCACCGGCGCATAGGCACGGCGCGCCCACTCCATCAAACGGTTTTCCTTCTCGGCCACCTTGTCGCCCATGAACAGCGCAATCGCGGCAGGGATGAAGGTGATGGACAGCAGCATGGCACCCAGCAGCGCGATCACCACCGTCAGCGCCATGGGGTGGAACATCTTTCCTTCCACACCGGTAAGCGCAAAAATGGGCAGATAGACCACCATGATGATGAGCTGACCGAACAACAACGGACGCCTTGCCTCCCTGGCTGCCGCAAACACTTCCTCGAAACGTTCGCTGCGGGTCAATGATCGGCCTGCTGCTGCCTGGGCATGGGCCAGACGACGCACGCAGTTCTCCACGATCACCACCGCGCCATCAATGATGATGCCGAAGTCCAGCGCCCCAAGGCTCATCAGATTGGCGCTGACGCGCATCTGCACCATGCCCGTGAAGGTGAACAGCATGGACAGCGGAATGATCAGCGCCGTGATCAGCGCTGCCCGCAGATTGCCCAGAAACAGGAACAGGATCGCCACCACCAGCGCTGCTCCCTCGATCAGGTTCTTCTTGACCGTGGCAATGGCCTTGTCCACCAGATTGGTGCGGTCGTAGACCGTCACGGCCTTCACGCCGGGCGGCAGGCTTTTGTTGATCACCTGCATGCGCTCATGCACCGCCTGCGCCACGGCACGGCTGTTCTCGCCAATCAGCATGAACACCGTCCCCAGCACCACTTCGCGTCCGTTGTCCGTGGCAGCTCCCGTGCGCAGCTCGCGGCCCAGGCCCACATCGGCCAGATCGCGCACGCGAATCGGCTGGCCTTGTGCCGAGCCCACGATGACTTCGCGAATATCGGCAATTCCCCCCACCTGTCCCGGTGCGCGGATCAGATACTGCTCGCCCTGGCGCTCGATATAACCGGCGCCCACATTGGCGTTGTTGCGCTCCAGCGCCGCGACGATATCGGCCAGCGTGAAACCATAGGCCGCGAGCTTTTGCGGCTGCGGTGCCACCAGATATTCCTTGGCGAAGCCGCCGATGGAGTTGATCTCGGTCACTCCCGCCACATTGCGCAGCTGGGGCTTGATGACCCAGTCCTGGATCTCGCGCAGATCCATGGGGGTATAGGGCGAGCCGTCGGGTCTGGTGGCACCGTCATCGGCCTCCACGGTCCACAGATAGATCTCGCCCAGCCCCGTGGAGATAGGTCCCAGCGCAGGCGCGACACCCGCCGGCAGGGCATCGCGCGCCTGCTGCATGCGCTCGTTAACCAACTGGCGTGCAAAGTAGATGTCCGTGCCGTCCTTGAATACCACCGTCACCTGGGACAGGCCGTAGCGCGACAGCGAGCGGGTCTGCTCCAGCCCCGGCAGGCCGGCCATCACGGTCTCTATGGGGAAGGTGACGCGCTGCTCGGTCTCCAGCGGCGAATAGCCTGGAGCCGAGGTATTGATCTGCACCTGCACATTGGTGATGTCGGGCACGGCATCGATGGGCAGACGCTGGTAGTTGTAGATACCCAGGCCCACCAGGGCAAGCGTGGCCAGCATGACCAGCCAGCGCTGGGCAATCGCAAAGCGGATGATGCGCTCAAACATTCAAACTCCAAATATCTTCATCTGCCCTGTCACACTGGCGCAATCCAAACCAGAGACACCGAGCAAGAGCCGCCTCGCGGCGGGGCCACCCAGGCGAGGGTGTCGTCCCCCTTGGGGGCGCCGTGCAACGGGAAGGCGCGCCGCGCCTCAGTGGGTGGCTAATCAGTGCACATGCTCGGCTGTTGCCTTGCCAAGCTCGGACTTCAGGACGAAGCTGCCGTCCTTCACATAGCGCTGGCCTGTGCTCAGGCCCTGCAGCACTTCGGTGTTCTGGCCGTCGGTCTTGCCCAGCTTCAGGGCCTGCGCCTTGAAGCCGCCGTCCACCGGCACAAACACCACGGGCTTGTCGCCGTCGATCTTCTGGATGGCCGCACTGGCCACCGTCACCGCCGCCTTCTGGCTGGATGCCGTCAGATCCACATTCACGAAGAGGCCCGGACGCCAGATGCCATCCGGGTTGTCCAGGGTGATGCGTGCCGGTGCCGTGCGGGTTTCCTGCCCTATCAATGCGCCCACATAGGCTACCGTCCCCGTGGCTTTCGATTCAAAGGCCGTCGCATGCACAGTGGCCTTTTCGCCCACGCGCACAAAGGGCAGGTCGCTGGCGGCCACCTTCATTTCAGCCCAGACCGAACGCAGATCGGAGATGGTGAACACGGCCGTGCTGTCCTGCACGGCTTCGCCAACGGCAAGATGCTTTTCCACCACCACCCCATCGAAGGGCGCGCGCAGCTCGAAGCGGTTCAGCGCCCCAGCAGTGCCTGAGCCGGCACCGATTGCAGCCAGCTTCTGCTGCGCATTGGCGGATGCGATCTCGGCCTCGCGCAGTGCCTGCTGGGCCTGCAGATAGTCCTGCTCGGCCGAGATCTTTTCCTGCCACAGCTGCTTTTCGCGCTGGTAGGTGGTGCGCGCCAGTGCGAGACGCTTTTGCGCGGCCATCAGCTCGCTGCGCTGCTCTGATACCGCAGGGCTGGTCAGGGTGGCCAGCAACTGGCCCTTCTTCACCACCTGCCCCAGATTGGCCGCTACGCTCTCCGCCACGCCCGCCACCCGCGGCACCACATGAGCCGTCCTGTCCTCGTTGAAGCGAATCTCGCCCGGCAGCTGCAGCATGCTGGCTATCAACGCCGGGCCGGCCTCGGCCAGCGCCACGCCCGCAGCCCTGGCACGCTCGGCATCGAGTTTGAGCAGGCCTTCATCCTCATCATCGGCATGAGCGGATTCGGGCTTGGCTGCGGGTTTTCCGGTGCTTGCTGCCTGTTCATGCCCAGGCTCGCTGCCATGGTCATGCCCCTCTTTTTCGTCATGCTCATGCCCGTTGTTTTCTTCATGGGCATGACTCTTCTCTGCAGCATCGTGACCGTGGCCTTCAGCGCTGACAGCCGCCGGCTGCGTACCGTAGACAATGGCTGCAGCAGCGGCCGCGCCGAGCGCCAGAATGATGGCGATGGCAATCGCCGTGCGGCGGGGCTTAGGGGATGTGGAATTCATGATATGTGCTTGTTCTTACTCAAGACCGGGCACATCGCCCAGTTGGCGGGTGATGTCCGCAGCCGCCTGATGGGTTGCCACCAGCTGCTCCAGATAGAGGCTTCGTGCCTCGGCCAGCGTGCGCTGGGCATCCAGCACTTCCAGATAGCTGAACTTGCCCAGGGCAAAGCCCTTGGCTGCGACTTCGTAAGCGGACTCGGCTGCCGGCAGGACCTGCTGTGCAAGTTGCTCGGCCTGGGCCCGGCTGGACTGCAGTTGCTCGCGTTGCTGCTGCAACTGTGCGTACATTTGCTGGCGTGTGGCCAGCAGCTCCTCCTCGGCCTTGTCGGCCAGACGCAGCGCCTGCAGCTGATTGCCGCGGTTGCTGTCCAGAATCGGCAGCGGCACCGAGATACCCACCACCAGCTGATTGCGTCCCACTTCCTGTGCACGCTTCATGCCCAGACTCACGCTGGGGTCGGGCAGGCGCTTGGCACGCTCGAGCTCGGCGACGGACCTGGCTTGAAAAACGGCCTGCTGCGCGCGCAGCATCTGCGGTGAATGCTCCAGCTTTTCCAGCATCAGGCCTTCATCGGGCAGCACAGGCAGTTGCGCCAGCTCCCCCACCGCACTGCCAAATGCCGCAGGCTGCGCTCCCCACAGCGCCGCCAGTTGCTGACGTGCCACACGCAGACCGGAGCGCGCTTGCGCCAGGGCCAGCTCGGCACTGCTCTCGGCCACGCGGGCCTTGGTTTCCTCCAGCGGAGCCACCTTGCCTGCCAGCACGCGCTTGGCCGCGGCATCGCGGGCACTGCCGGCAATCTCCAGCGTCCTCTGGTGCAGCTGCACGCGTTGCTGGCCGGCCAGCACATTGGCAAAAGCCGTGCGCACATCGGCACGCAGACCGGCCTGCGCGGCCTCCAGCTCGGCCCTGGCCAGCTCGCGACCATGCCCGGCCGCCTTCATGCGGGCCTCGCGCTTGCCGCCGATCTCTATGGACTGGTTCCATTGCAGAGTCATGGACCTGGTTTCGCGGCGCGTGTCTTCCTGCGAATAGGCCAGCTCGGGATTGGGTCTGGCGCGACTCTGGATCAATGCCCCCTCGCTGGCCGCCAGGGCCTGCGCTGCCGCTCGCAGACCAGGGTTGTGCTCCATGGCCAGCGCCAGTGCGGCCTGCAGGCTGATGGGGGCGACTGCCGCTGCTGTTGCTGCTGTTGCTGCTGTTGCTGCTGTTGGCGCAGCTTGTTGCGCCCAGGCACAAGGCACGAAAAGGCCCAATCCGCTGCCCAGCAACACAGCGGCCGCCTTGGTGATGAATGTCATGGTGATGCTCCGCCGGCATGCCTGCCCTTCCATTGGCAGTCTTGTGCAAGCGGAGCAAATCTAGCCTCGCGGCCCCCACAGGGTTCTGACCTCAAGATGACAAATTTGTCATCTTCGCAAACGACCGACTTGCTCGACAATCTGCGCATGAAGCTTCTAGTCATCGAGGACGAAACCAAACTCGCCGAATACTTGCAAAAAGGCCTGGGCGAGGAAGGCTTTGTGGTCGATGCCGCGCACAACGGCATTGACGGCCTGCATCTGGCCACCGAGCAGCCCTACGACCTCATCATTCTGGACGGCATGCTGCCCGGCATAGACGGCCTGGCCGTGCTGGCGGCTCTGCGCCAGTCTCGCCAGACACCAGTGCTCATGCTCACGGCCCGCGCCCAGGTGGAAGACCGCGTCAAAGGACTGCAGGCCGGCGCCGATGACTATCTGGTCAAGCCTTTTGCGTTTTCAGAACTGGTGGCTCGCATTCATGCACTGCTGCGCCGTGGCCTGCAGGCCCAGGCCACGCCCGAAGCCACTGTGCTGCGCATGGCCGATCTGGAGCTGGATCTGCTGCGTCACCGCGCCACGCGTGCTGGCCAGCGACTGGACCTGACGGCCAAGGAGTTCAATCTGCTGAGTCTGCTGCTGCGGCGCCAGGGCGAAGTGCTGTCGCGCACCGAGCTGGCCTCCCAGGTCTGGGACATGAACTTCGACAGCGAAACCAATGTCGTCGAGGTCGCCGTGCGCCGCCTGCGCCTCAAGCTCGACGCGCCGTTCGAGCTGCCCCTGCTGCACACGGTGCGCGGCATGGGCTATGTGCTGGAGCTGCGCCTTGATGCCTGATGGCCGGTGCTTACCATTCGCGTAGAGCGATCAGTTCCTCCACATCCGCATCTTCAAAACCATAAGCCTTGGCTACGGCCTCGAAGTCAGCCGCAATGCATTCACGTGCCGCCGTCTCTATCTCGCTGCCCTGCTCTTCGAACTCCTGCTGCAGATCGTTGAAACGCTCGGTAGCAGCGTGGGCCAATCGATACAGCTGCTCCAGATTCTGCGGCTTTTGCTGCTCTATCTGCAGGCAGAGTTCTCTCAGAATATCCTCGCCCTTGCGAACCAGTTCTTCAGGGAAATAGCTGTCCTCGTACATCTCCAGCAAGAAGGCGTAGTTGTTCATGATGGCGTTACCAAGACTCATGGTCCGTTCCTTTTCCAGCAAACCGCAAACAATGAATCTTCCAGCATAGCAGCCACTCATGACCGCTGATCACGTCTCTCCAAGCACTCCTCAGATCCCGAACCTGAGCCGCCGGCTGTCGCGCTCGCTGGCCCTGCAGACCATGCTGGGCCTGGGCCTGGTCTGCGTTGCCGTTTACTGGGGCAGCTGGCTGGCACTGGCCCAGCGCCAGCAGGAAAGCCTGGAGCAAAAGCAGGTCACGGTCACCCATCTTCTGCAACAGGCGCGTGCCAACCGCTCCGCGTCCAGCATGCAGCACATGCTGTCCGACTTTCTCACGGGCCATGAGGATATGTCGATCCGCGTCAGCTATGCCAGCGGCGCGCTGCTGTTCGAGAAACTGCACCAGCCCCTCGACGATGTTCACAGCGCACGGCGCAGCTTCAGCGTCGTACTGCCAGCCCATGTGGACCAGCAGGAACAGCAGCTCGTGCAGGTGCTGCTGATGCTGGACCGCCGCCCCGACGATGCCCTGCTGCGCCAGTTGGCCTGGATTCTGGGCCTGGCCGCCGTCAGCGGTGCGCTGCTGGTGTCGCTGTTCAGCGCCTGGCTGGTGCGCCGCGGGCTGGCGCCTCTGCATTCGCTGGTGGAGCAGACCCGGCAACTGGGCGCCAAGGATCTCACGCACGACTGGCAGACCAGGCTTGACGACAGCAACCAGCCCCAGGAGCTGCGTCCGCTGATTGCACAGTTCAACGCGCTGCTGGAGCGGCTGGCGGTGGCCTACCGGCAGATGGAGGCCTTCAATGCCGATGTGGCCCATGAGCTCAACACCCCGCTGACCACGCTCATCAGCAGTTGCGAGCTGGCTCTGCGCAAGCCCCGCGATGCCGACGAGCTGCGCGATATCCTGGCTTCCAATCTTGAAGATCTGCAGCGCATGGCCGGCATCGTGGCGGACATGCTTTTTCTCTCTCACGCCGATCGCGGCGAGAGCGCGCACCGCATTCAGGTGGCCAGCCTGGCCAGCCTCGCGCACGAAGTGGTGGAGTATCACGAGGCCGCGCTGCAGGAGGCCGATCTGCAGGTGCGGGTGCAGGGCGATGCACAGGCCCAGGTCGATGCGCGACTGCTGCGCCGGGCGCTGTCCAATCTGCTGGGCAATGCCACCCGCTATGCCACGCCGGGAAGCTGCATAGAGATACAGATCAGCACGCCGCAGGCCGGCCAGGTCAGGCTGGCGGTGCAGAACCAGGGCCAGGCCATTGCCGCCGAACATCTGCCCAGGCTGTTTGACCGCTTCTACCGCTCGGACGCAGCCCGCAGCCAGGCCGATCGCAACCACGGCCTGGGCCTGTCCATCGTGGCCGCGATCGCGCGCATGCATGGCGGACAGGCGTTCGCACGCTCCGACCTGTCTGTCACCAGCATCGGGCTGAGTCTGCCTACGGGCCAGGCCCTACCAGCCCGGGCGCCTGTTTCATCCGGCAAGCAGGTGTAAATACCGGGGATGCCCACAAGCAGCACCGCGCGGGGATGACATGGAGCTGCGCGATCAGGCCGCAAGATGGCCGGCCATGCATCGCTGAAAGGAGACACCATGCATTGCTTGAGAAACGCTGCCTGCCTGGCCCTGGCCGCCAGCGCAGCTCTTGGCCTGCCCGCTCTGGCTCAGGGCCGGATTCCCGATATGCAGCAGGCCGGCGTGCTGCGCTACAGCTGCGGCGGCATAGGCGAAGATGAATCCACACTCATGCGCGCCGCGATGAAGGACTACCCGCTGTCGCTGCTGTTTGCACAAAAGGACGGCGCCTATCTGGCCAATGTGGCGGTCGAGGTCAGCTCCGGCAAGGACAGCAGCCGCTTCACGGCCAACGGCCCGGTCTGTCTGATCCAGCTGCCCGCCGGCAGCTACAAGATCACCGCCACCACGAAGGAAGGCAGCAGCCAGACCCAGACGGCAGAGATCGGCAAGGGCCCGCATCAGCTGGACTTCCGCTACTAGCAGCTAGCCGCCTGCAGGCGGCAATGCCCCGGGGCCGTCCAGGGGAGATGCGCGCGGTCGCGCTGCGCGAGGCCAGGCAATGAGGACAATAAGCGCCATGTCCCAAGATCAAGACGCATCCACCTATCAGGCCCATCTGCAGGCCGGCAACGCGCTGGTGCAGCAGGCCCAGAAGATTGCCACGCAGGACTTCGAGCAGGCCCGCGCATTCTGGCAGGCCGCCGGCAAGGAGTTCTATCTGGCGCACAAGGCCGATATGAGCGAGCCCGAAGCCGCCTTTCGCCTGGCACAGGCCTGGATGGCCGAGGCCCACGCCTTGCAGAAGGAGGAGAACCGCAACGCGCTGGTCATGTGGGCCAACGCCGCTGCGCAATGCGAGCTGGCCTTCGACCTGGAGCCAGAGAACGGTCGCATCGCCATGACGGCCGCCAGCTGCCACCTGTTTGCCGGCCAGACCGATGCCGCCAAGGCCTGGCAGCTGATTGGCAAACAGTTGCTGCCGCCCGAGCCTTCCGCGCCCGATGCCTGATATTTTTTGATAGCTTGCTGCGTATTAAAACAAAGGGGTTCAGTGCATGAATGCATTGAACCCCTTTGTTTATTGGCGAGAGCAGCTATTAAATTTGCCACCTCCCGCGAAGCCTAGCGCTCGAGTGCAGCGCGAATCTGCCGCGCATTGGCCCGCATGGCCTGGGGGCCGCTGCTGCCCAGCAAATACCAGAGCTGAGGATCGACGAACACCAGCTGCTGCTTGCGGCCTGCACGCGTGTTCTTGATGGTGTCGTTGTCGAACAGCTCCCGCGACGGCACGACCGGCTTGCCGTCCTTGTCCCTGGTGCTGCCCGTGCCCGCATTGCGGTCGATCACGAACAGCCATTCGGGGTCAATCCTGGCGATATCGTCCATCTTCAGCGCAATGCCGCGCGCCTGCGCCGGATCCGCGGGCAAGGCAGGCTTGATGCCCAGCACGTCATGCAGCAGACCGAAGCGCGAACCCGGGGTCTGGGCGCTCATGTTTTTGTTGACGGCCAGCACCAGCAGGCCCGGTGCGGCCTTGGCTGCGGCAGCGCGGGTGGCCTGCACATCGCCGCGCACCTGCTGCATGAGCTGCTCGCCCTGCGCCTGCTTGCCCCAGAGGCTGGCCAGCAGCTTCACATTGCGCTGCATATCGCCGAGCAAGTCCTGGCCCGAAGTGCTCAGGTCCAGTGTCGGTACGATACGGCTCAGCGCTTCGTACTTGCTGGCCGAGCGGCCGGCCACCACGATCAGATCAGGGCGGATGCGGCTCAGCGCCTCGTAGTCGGGCTCGAACAGCGAGCCCGCCACCTGATAGCGGGCATCGGCGTAGCCCGCCAGATAGGCGGGAAAATGGACCTTGGGCACTCCCGTCACCGGCAGCTTGAGTGCCTGCATGGTGTCCAGCGAAGCCAGGTCGTACACCACCACACGCCGGGGAGCGAAAGGCAGCTCGGCCACGCCCCTGGCATGCTCGACCTGGATGCGGGCGGGCTGGGCCGCAGACGGCTGGTCCGCCTGCGTTTGCGCCCAGGCGGTTCCGGCCGTCGTCAGCAGTGCCAGGGTGGCGGCGCGACGGCTGATCAGTTGCTGCATGAAGAACCTTGAAAAACAAAACAGAAGAAAAGTCAGCAGCCCTTGCCGCGAATCTTGGCAACGGCTGCGATGGCGATAATCAGAACTTGACGTTCATGCCCAGCCAGTAGCGGCGGCCGTCGAGCACGGTGTCGTAATTGACGCCGTCATAGATGACCTGCTTGTCCAGCAGGTTGTAGATGCCCGCATACAGCGTGACGGTCTTGCTGAGCTTGTAGGAGCCGCCCAGGTCCAGCATGGTGTAGCTCTTCTGGGTGAAGCTGCCCGAGGACGCTCCGCCCGTGGGGGCGCTTTCCTCACCGCGGTAGGAAGCCTTGAGCCAGCCGTTGAGCTGGGCCGTGGGGCTCCAGTCCAGCGAGACATTGAACAGATGGCGCGGCAGCTGGTTCAGCGGCAGGCCGGCAAACTGGCCGCTCTTTTGCTCGGACTTGGTGAAGGTGTAGTTGGTCTTCAGGCGTAGCGTCTTGCTCAGCTGGGTGCCCAGCGAAGCCTCCACGCCGCGCGTGATGGCGTTGTCCACATTGATGTTCGTGGTGGGCACGCGGCCCGAGCTGTTGAGCGGGCCGCAGCTGGGGCAGGCCACGCGGGTGATCTTGTCCTCGAACTCGTTGTCGAACACCGTCAGCCCCGCCGTGGTGCCGGCGCCGCTGTCGTAGAGCACGCCGATTTCCTTGGTCAGCGAGGTTTCGGGCTTCAGATCGGGGTTGCCGTAGATATTGCCGCCACGGCTGACCTGGCCCCAGTCACCCACGGTCTGACGCAGCGACGGCGCTCGAAAGCCCGTGGAGACGCCGCCCTTGACCGTCCACTGCGGGGCCGGATTCCACACGCCATACAGGCGCGGGCTGACCTGGCCGCCGGCCTGGCTGTCATGGTCGTAACGCAGGCCGCCGGTCAGTGCGAAGTCCTTGTGCAGACGCCATTCGTCCTCGGCAAACACAGCCCACTGGCTGCGGTTGATGCTGGTGCGGCTGGCATTGGGCAAGGTGTTGGTGGTGGTGTCAGTCAGGTCCTGCTCGTTGTAGCTCACGCCCGTGGTCAGCAGATGGTTGGCCCCTAGCGGCGCCACCCAGCTGCTGTTGAAGACCGTGTTCTTGATGGTCATGTCGCGCGACAGATTGCGCGTCTTCTCCTGCTGCAGATAGGTGTCCGAGGACGCCCAGCCCCAGCGTCCCTTGTGCTGCAGCGAGAAGTTGTCGCGCTCGAACTTGCGGTCGCTGAGTGCGGCCGTGGCCGCCAGTGTCTTGCCCGGCGTCGATGTGTAGTGCTGCTTGCCCGTGCCCAGCTCGGCAATGATGTCGTGGTCCTTGTTGGGCGTCAGTGCCAGCTTGACGTTGAGCGCGCGGTTGTCGTAGTCGTTGTAGCCGTTGAGGATGTTGTCCTCGCCTCGCTTGTTGTAGTTGCCGTAGATGCTCAGGCCCAGCAGATCGGTCTGTATGGGGCCGGACAGATAGAAATTGCTCTGGTAGATATTGCCCGAGGAAGAGCGCTCCTGCAGCGTGGCCTCGGTGCGGATGGAGCCCATCCACTCTTTGGCCACCTTGCGCGTGATGATGTTGATCACGCCCCCCATGGCGTCCGAGCCGTAGAGCGAGGACATGGGGCCGCGCACCACTTCGATGCGCTCTATCGCCTCCAGCGGCGGCACCCAGCTCTGGTCGGTACCCGTGGAGCCGTTGGCCTGGGTTTCGCGGGTATTGGTGCGCTTTCCGTCCACCAGGATCAGGGTGTAGTTCACGCCCATGCCGCGCAGGCTGATGTCGTTGGAGTTGTTGTCCGAAGGCACCAGATTCACGCCTGGCACGTCGCGCAGCGCATCATGCAGATTGTTGTAGCTGCCTTTTTCCAGCTCTTCGCGCGTGATGACGGAAATCGAGGCCGGCGCATCCTTGATCTCCTGCTCGAAGCCCGAGGCCGTCACCACCACGGTCTCCAGCGATTTCTCCTGTGCCGCCGTCAGCCCATGGGTCAGCAGGCCGGCAGCCGCCAGCGCCATGCCCAGCATGGGACGCAGCGACCGGCGGGCGGTGGACAGAGGACGGGAAGACGAAGAGGCGCAGGCCGTGGCGAAGCCTGCAGCAGCGGCTGCATGAGTTGACATGATGAGTCCGGAAGAAGATGCACATCGACCCGGCAAGGCTGCGTCCCAGGACCGGAGCCACGGACAGCAGGAGCGGGTCAGCGAAGCATTCGCGCTGTTGGAGTGATGAAGAAGGCAATCACGATCTGCACATGAGATCGTCCTGGCTAAACCATGCAGCTGGGCATGGCGGCATGCGGCCATTCAATGGGCGTGCCTGGCTGAGTCAAGGATTGCAGCAAGTTCTTCTTGTTGCGAATGGTTCTCATTGTAACTGTAAACAACAGCTGTTTAAAAGAATTTTTACTGTTAAGTACTTTGACAAGAGCGCTAACCAGCGCCAACTGGCACCGGCATGCGGCTCATAGAGCTTTATCCCAGCCAGGCCAGCAGGCTGCGCCACAGGGCCGCGGCATGCGAGATCAGAAACAGCAGCAAACCGATGGCGCCGCCCACCAGCGTGCCGTTGATGCGTATGTACTGAAGATCCTTGCCGATATGCGCCTCGATCAGCGTGGCCAGTTGCTCGGCATCCCAGCGCTGCACCGTGTCGGCAATATGTCTGGCGATGAACTGCGAGACATCGGGAGCCAGCGTCGTCGCCCAGCGCTTGAGGCGCTCGTTCATGGAGTTGCGCAGCGCCTCGTCATGCGCGAGTGCCTGGCCCAGCCAGCGCCCCATCACGGCGGCACGCCGTGCCATGGCCGAGTTTTCGTCGGCCAGATCGCGCTCCAGCTTGGTGCGCCAGCCTGCCCATAGCTCGCGCAGATAGACGGCCAGCTTCTCGTCATGCAGCAGATAGTTGCGCAGTTTTTCTACCCTCTCGGCGTAGACCGGGTCGTTCTGCAGACCGTCGATCAGGCGCTGTATGGAGCTGTCGAAGGCCTCGCGCAGACGGTGGCCGGGGTTCTGGGCCACGTCCTGCAGCAGGCTGTCCAGAGCGCTGGCGATCAGACTGGCGCCCTTGTCGCTGAGCCAGTCCGTGGGCAGCATTTTTTCCTTGATCGGGTGCTCGCGCTTGAGCCAGACCACGATGGTCTGCGCAATCAGCACATGGGTCTGCTCCTGGCGCAGCACGCGGCTGATGCGCGCCAGCACATCGTCGAGCACCTCCTGATGGCGCCCGCCCGCCGTCAGCCCCGACAGCAGCGATGCCGCCGCGCGCGACAGATCCACATGCTGCATCACGGCCTTGAGCGACTGAGTCAGAAACTTCTCTACCTGCTTGTCCTGCACCATCTCCAGCGCGGCCAGCGCCAGCCGCGCCACCTGCCTGCCCAGCAGCTGGCTGTTGGCGGGAGCCGTCAGCCAGTCCGCCAGCGCCTGGGCGGGGTTGTTGCGCTCGATCAGCGCCACCAGCGAAGGCGCGTCGAGAAACTTATCGCGCACGAAAGTGGCCAGGTTGCGGCCTATGCGATCCTTGTTGCGCGGGATGATGGCCGTGTGCCGCCCCACCAGCGGCAGCGGAATATGGCGAAACAGCGCCGAGACCGCAAACCAGTCGGCCAGCGCCCCCACCATGGCGGCCTCGCAGATGGCCCGCAGGCACACCAGCCACAGCGGCACGGCCTGGCCCTCCAGTCCCCAGCGCGAGCCCGCCAGCGCCGTAGCGATGAAGCCGGCCGTCACCAGCAGCAGCAAAATCAGCGGCAGCCGCTTGGCGCGTTGCAGGGACAGGCGTTGTTCTTCGGTGAGCATGGCGCAAGCATAGGCGAGTCATGCCTGCTCGCCTATGCTTGCGGTACTGATGACGGCGCATTGCCTGTCATGCCCCATTGCGACAACAGGAGACAGGCTTTTGCAATTGCACCGAAAATAGCGCTCTTGTATTCCCTGACTCTCGAAAAATCATGACCGAAGCCACCCGCCCCGAACTGCCCGACCATCTGTCCGTTGACCCTCGCAGCCCCCACCATGTGGCCGCCGTGTTCGAGCACGACATCGGCATCCGCTTCAATGGCAAGGACCGCTTTGACGTCGAGGAATACTGCGTGAGCGAGGGCTGGGTCAAGGTGCCCGCCGGCAAGACCCTGGACCGAAAGGGCAAGCCCCTGCTGATCAAGCTCAAGGGTACGGTCGAAGCGTATTACCGTTGACCCCTGAGGCTCTTGCTCGATGTCTCTCACTTGGCAATCGCCTAATTCAAAGAGCAATTAGCCAAATCGCTGCCTCAATAAAGAGAGCTGCTTGCGCTGTATTTACATGGGTCTTGGATGCTTTCAGCAAAAAATCCATTAAAAACAAGCGCAGACAGCTCTTTTTTAATGAGCGCTCAGACGTTCAGATGATCAAGCCAGCGCTTCCGCAGGACCGAAGAACTCGTAGTGCACCTGGGCCTCGGGCACGCCCAGCTCGCGCAGCGACTGCTTGACACTGCGCATGAAGCCGCGCGGGCCCAGGAAGTAGACATCGGCATCGCGCGACTCGGGCAGCCACTGGGCCAGTCGGTCAGTGCTCAGCAGGCCCTGGGCATCGACCTCGTCGCCCGCATCCGCCTGGTCGTAGCAATAGCGGCGCGTGAGCTGCTCGTGGCTGCTAGCCAGCGCATCGATCTTCTCGCGGAAGGCATGCACGCCGCGATCGCGCGCGCAGTGGATGAAGGTGATCTCGCGCCCCGTGGGCAGCGCGGCCTGCAGCATGGGCAACGTGGGCGTGATGCCCACACCGCCGCTGATCAGCACCAGGGGCTTGGCATTGGCCTGCAAGGTGAAATGGCCGGCAGGCGGGAACAGCTCCAGCGTATCGCCCACGTGCAGCTGGTCGTGCAAATGGTTGGAGACCTTGCCGCCGGCCTCGCGCTTGACGCTGATGCGATAGCTCTTGCCGTTGGCAGGCGCCGACAGCGAGTAGTTGCGGCGCTGCTCCAGGCCGTCGACCACCACACGCAGGCCGATGTACTGGCCTGGCTGATGGGCAATCACCGCGCCGCCGTCCACGGGTTCCAGATAGAAGGACGTGATCTCGGCGCTTTCGGCCTCTTTGCGCACCAGCTTGAAGGCACGCGCACCACGCCAGCCGCCGTCGGTTGCCGCAGTCTGCTCGTACACCGCGCGCTCCGCACCGATCAGGATATCGGCCAGCTGCTGATAGGCGGCGGCCCAGGCGGCGATCACCTCATCCGTGGCGATCTCTGCCCCCAGCACCTCGCGAATGGCGCGCAGCAGGCAGGCACCGACGATGGGGTAATGCTCGGCCTGTACCTGCAGCGCCACATGCTTGTTGATGATTTGCGCAGGCAGATTGCCCAGGTTTTCCAGTCGGTCGATGTTCTTGGCATACATCAGCACGCTATGTGCCAATGCTCGCGGCTGAGCACCGCTTTGCTGGTGCGCCTGGTTGAACAGCGGGCGCACCTCGGGATACTCACCCAGCATGGTCTGGTAGAAATGCGTGATCAGGGCCTCGCCGCCGGTTTCCAGCAGCGGTACGGTGGCCTTGACGATCTCGCGTTGACGTTCGGTAAGCATGCAAATCTCCTGGTTGCTGCCTTGCCAGCTGCAAGGCTTGAGCGGATAAATGCAAACGGCGTGCCAGCAACAAGACCATTGCAGAACAATGGCTTGCAAAAACATGCGTCAATATGACATCTATCAATTGCTGTCTTATTGACACCATCCGATGTCGTTATGACAACATCTCACATTCTCAACGCCGTCAGCCCGCTGATCGCCGATCTGGCCCAGGACCTGTCCGAGCGCGAACGTCTGCGCCGTCTGCTTGCCGCACTGCGCAATCTGTTGCCCGCCGATGCCGTAGCCCTGCTGAAGCTCGAAGGCGAATGGCTGCGCCCCATGGCGATCGACGGCTTGATGCCGGACACGCTGGGCCGGCGCTTTCGCCTGGGCGAGCATCCGCGCTTTGCCCAGTTGCTGGCGGCCGGCCAGGCCATGCGCTTCGAACCCGACAGTCCCCTGCCCGATCCCTATGACGGGCTGGTGGCGCACAAAGGCCAGGCCATCAGCGAGCTGCATGTGCATGACTGCATGGGCTGCGTGCTGCAGCTGGGCGGCCTGCCCTGGGGTCTGCTGACGCTGGACGCACTGGAGCCGGGCCGGTTCGCCGACCCCGCGGCGCTGGCCATGCTGCAGGCCTTCAGCAATCTGGCCGCAGCCACCGTGGCCACGGCCGAGCGCGTGCACCAGCTGTCCCAGCTCGCGCGCGGCGCCACCGGCTCGGCCAGAGCGGCCGCGCCGCAGGAGCGCGGACTGCAGGGCGCAAGCCCTGTCATACGCCAGTTGCAGAAAGACATTGCCCTGGTTGCCGCCAGCGATCTTTGCGTGCTCGTCACCGGCGAAACCGGCACCGGCAAGGAACTGGTGGCCCAGGCAGTGCATGCGCAGTCGGGCCGTGCCGACAAGCCCATGATCAGCATCAACTGCGCGGCCCTGCCCGACAACCTGGTCGAGAGCGAGCTGTTCGGCCATGTGCGCGGGGCCTTCACGGGAGCACTGACCGAACGCAGCGGCAAGTTCGAGCAGGCGCATCAGGGCACGCTGTTCCTAGACGAGGTCGGCGAACTCTCGCTGCCCGTGCAGGCCAAGCTGCTGCGCGTGCTGCAAAGCGGCCAGCTGCAGCGCCTGGGCTCGGACCGGGAGCACCATGTGGATGTGCGCGTGATCGCCGCCACCAACCGCGACCTGGCTGCGGAAGTCGGCGCCGGGCGCATGCGCGCGGACTTCTATCACCGCCTCAATGTCTATCCGCTCGCCGTACCGCCGCTGCGCGAGCGCGACAGCGACGTGCTGCAGCTGGCGGGCTATTTCCTCGAGGAGAATCGATCCAGACTCAGGCTCGGCGGCCTGCGCCTGGATGCGGCCGCACAGGCGGCCCTGCTCAATCGCAGCTGGCCCGGCAATGTGCGCGAACTCGAGCACTGCATCAGCCGCGCCGTGCTCAGGGCCCTGAGCCGCAATGACGGCAGCGCCAGCCGCGCAGGAACCAGGCTGCGCATCGTGACCCTGGGACTTGCCGATCTCTGGGAGCGGGCCGAGGCGCCTGCCGCCGCACAGGCCACAGCATCCATGGACCCGGCCACCGCAGCGGCTGCGCCCGAGGCCGGTCTGCGCGCCACCGTCAGCGCCTATGAGCGCCAGCTGGTCAGCTCCAGCCTGGCCCGCCACCGGGGCAGTTGGGCCGCCGCAGCGCGCGAGCTGCAGCTCGATCGAGCCAATCTGCAGCGCCTGGCCAAGCGGCTTGAGATCGACAGGCCTTGATCAGCGGCCCTGGATGCCCAGCAGCTCCACATCGAAGTTCAGCGTGGCATTGGGGGGAACGGCACGGCCTGCACCACGGCTGCCATAGGCTATGCCGGGAGGACATGTCAGCTTGGCCTTGCCACCCACTTTCATCTTCTGCACGCCCTCGGTCCAGCAGGGAATCACGCCATTGAGCGGGAACTCGATGGGCTGCTTGCGTGCATAGGAGCTGTCGAACTCCTTGCCGGTATCGGGGAAGTAGCCGCGGTAGTGCACCTTGACGGTGTCCGTCGCCTTGGGACTGGGCCCGCTGCCTTCGACCTGGCTTTCATAGATCAGCCCGCTGGCGGTAGTGACCGGCGCAGCATGAACCACTGCGCCAGCGCCCAGAGCAAATACAAACCCGATCACGGAGATTGCTTTTTTCATATCGGATGCGCTGAGTAAATAAACAAAACCCGACTTTATTACGAAGTCGGGTCGAAAAAATGTCATGGCAGCTATACCGCCAGCCGCAGCCTCTCAGATCCGGGCAATGCCGATATCGTCCAGAGCCTTGGACAGATGCGCCACGGAGCGATCCGAGTCATGCCATTTGTCCAGGCCGAACAGGCCGATGCGGAAGGTCTGGAAGTCCGGGCCTTCATCGCATTGCAGCGGAACGCCAGAGGCGGTCTGCAGGCCCACCTTGAGGAAGGCGCGGCCGCTCTGGATTTCCGCGTCAGTGGTGTAGCTCACGACCACGCCAGGGGCCTTGTAGCCCTCTGCGGCGACGCTGGGAAAGCCGCGCAACTGCAGCAGCTCGCGCACCTTGCGACCCAGTTCCATCTGTTCTTCGCGCACCTTGGCAAAGCCGTATTCGCGCGTCTCCAGCATCACGTCACGCAAACGCAGCAACGCATCCGTGGGCATGGTGGTGTGATAGGCGTGCTGGCCTTTTTCGTAGCCTTCGGCAATCTGCATCCACTTCTTCAGGTCGCAGGAGAAGCTGGAGCTCTGCGTATGCTCTATGGCCTCGCGGGCGCGCGCCGAGAGCATGACCATGGCGCAGCAAGGCGAGCTGCTCCAGCCCTTTTGCGGCGCCGAGATCAGCACGTCCACGCCGGTTTTTTCCATATCGACCCACATGGCACCGGATGCCACGCAGTCCAGCACGAACAGCGCGCCAACCTCGTGCGCGGCATCGGCGACGGTGCGCAGGTATTCATCGGGCAGCATGATGCCGCTGGCCGTCTCCACGTGCGGGGCAAACACCACTTTGGGACGCTCCACGCGAATGGTCTCGGCCACATCCTCCGCCGGACATGGCGCCCAGGGATCCTGGCTGCCCTCGCCCTGCTTGCGCGCCTTGCAGACCACGGAGCCGCCGCCCAGGCCCGCATCGGCATCGAAGATCTGCGTCCAGCGGTAGCTGAACCAGCCGTTGCGCACGATCAGCACCCGCTCGCGGTTGGCGAACTGGCGCGCCACGGCTTCCATGCCGAAGGTGCCGCTGCCGGGAATCAGCACGGCCGTGTTGGCGTGATAGACGTCCTTGAGCATGCCCAGGATGTCCTGCATCACGCCCACGAACTTCCTGGACATGTGGTTGAGCGCTCTATCGGTGTAGACCACCGAAAATTCGAGCAGGCCATCGGGATCGACGTCGGGCAAAAGTCCGGGCATGGGATATCTCCAATCGCAAATACTGGGCAGTCAAAAACACCCCGGAGCAGACGTTGGGCCGCCGGGGCGCTGGTGCAAGACATTCAGCTTAGCATGAGCCGGAATATGGTTTTGCGTATGCAGCTCATATCAAAAACATGAGCTGAAAGCGCTTTGCACATCGGAGATTTCGGCCGATTGAACGCTGAAATTTCGATATCCCCATCAGCGTTTACCATGTGTCCACAAAGCGTCCGCCTTCCTCGCGCAGGCGCGCACCGGCCAGGCCGCGCACCAGCCAGGCGCGGGTCTCCGCAGGGTCGATGACGGCATCGACTTCCAGCGTGGCCGCCATGTGCATGGCCTCGCCATGTGCGTATTGCTGGGCCAGCAGCTTCTGGAACAGCGCCTCGCGCTGCGCGCCCTCCGGCAGGGCTTCAAGCTCCTTGCGAAAGCCCAGCCGCACAGCCCCTTCCAGGCCCATGGCACCGAACTCGCCCGTGGGCCAGGCCACATTGAAGATGGGCGCATGAAAGCTGCCCGCCGTCATGCCCATGGCACCCAGGCCGTAACCCTTGCGCAGCACCACGCTGAAGTACGGGACACGCAGCTTGGCCGCCATGACGAACAGCCGGCTGACATGGCGCACCTGGGCGGTTTTCTCGATCTCCGGCCCGACCATGAAGCCGGGCGTATCGACCAGGCTGACGATGGCGATGCCGTGGGCATTGCACAGTTGCATGAAACGCGCCGCCTTGTCGGCCGCGTCGGCATCGATGGCGCCGCCCAGATGGCCTGGGTTGTTGGCCATCAGTCCCACGGGCCGCCCCTCGATGCGCGCCAGCGCCGTGTGGATGCCGGCGCCAAAGCCGGTCCTCAGCATCAGCAGGCTGCCCTCGTCCACCAACCCGGCCATGGCTGCGCGCGTATCGTAGGCACGCAGGCGGTTCTCGGGCACGACCTGACGCAGCAGGCGCTGATCGGGCTCGGACCATTGCTCGACCCGCCCCTGGAAGAAGGACAGATAGTGCCTGGCCGCAGTCACGGCCTGGGCCTCGTCGTCGACCAGGATGTCGATCACGCCATTCGCATGCTGCACGCAGGCAGGGCCGACCTCCTCGGGCCGGAAGACGCCCAGGCCGCCGCCTTCGATCATGGCCGGTCCGCCCATGCCGATATTGCTGCTGCGCGTGGCGATGATCACGTCGCTGCAACCCAGCAGCGCCGCATTGCCCGCAAAGCAGCGGCCATGGGTGATGCCGACCACGGGCACCTGGCCCGACAGCGCCGCATAGGCCGCGAAGGTATGCACATGCAGGCCCGCGACCACGGGCGTGTCGGTATCGCCGGGCCTGCCGCCGCCGCCTTCGGCAAACAGCACCACGGGCAGCTTCTGCTGCAGCGCGATGCCCAGCATGCGGTCGGTCTTGGCGTGATTGCGCGCGCCCTGGGTGCCGGCCAGCACCGTGGCGTCATAGGACATGACCACGGCGCGCGACCGCTCCACTCCGAACTGCCCGGCATTGATGGAGCCCATGCCCGTCACCATGCCGTCGGCCGGCGTGTTGGCCACCAGATCGTCGAGGCTGCGCCTGCGTGTCTGCGCCGCAATCGCCAGCGCCCCGTATTCGATGAAGCTGCCTTCATCGCAGAGATCGGCAATGTTCTCGCGCGCGCTGCGGCTGCCCTGGGCATGGCGCCTGGCCATGGCATCGGGCCGCGCTGCATCGAGCGTGAAGCCATGGCGATCCTTGACGCGCTGCAGATCGTCTCGAATGTGGTCGGGGTCCTGCAACTGCGCCTGAACCTCGGCATGCGCGGCCTCCCCCTGAACGGGCGCGAGCACCAGCAAGGCCTGGTCCTGCGCCACATAGCTGCCGGCCTCCGCCAGCAGCGCCTGGACCCGGCCCGCCGCCTGCGCGAACAGCACGTGCTGCATCTTCATGGCTTCGAGAATGCCCAGTTCGGCGCCCCTGGCCACCTGCTCGCCCACCGCAACAGACCACTGCACGACCCTGGCCGGCATGGGGGCCAGCACTGCATTTTCAGGAGCTTGCTGCGCTTGGGATACATTGTTTTCAGACTCAAAAGTATCTGAATTCCTTGAATGACTTGCGCTTGAAGCTATCTTTTCTGCGGCTTCCACCAGCTGCGGCAGGACCTCTTCCAGCCAGCGCGTGTGCACGGTCTGCTCCAGCATCTCGGGCCGCTGGGCCAGGGCCTGCAGCAGCGGCAGATTGGTGGCCAGGCCCGCAATGCGGCAGTCGGCCAGCGCGCGCCGGGAGCGGCGCAGCACATCTTCGAAACGCGGCGCGTGGCTGTGCACGACGAGCTTGGCCAGCAAGGTGTCGTAGTGCGGCGACGGACTGGCACCCTGCTGCGCATGACCGTCCAGGCGTATGCCGGGGCCTTGCGGCCAGTGCAGCTCGGCAATGCGGCCGCTGCCGGGGCGGGAGTGGCCCTGGGCATCCAGGGTCTCGGCATTGATGCGCCACTGCATGGCATGGCCGCGCGGCCGGGGCGGGGCATTCACGTTGAGGCCCAGGTCGGCAAAATGCTCGTCCGCCGCAATGCGGATCTGGGCCTGCACCAGATCGACGCCAAAGACCTCCTCGGTAATCGTGTGCTCCACCTGCAGGCGCGGGTTGGCCTCGATGAAGACATAGGGCAGAGACTCGGACTGCAGATCGACCAGAAACTCGAATGTGCCCAGGCTTTCGTAGCGCAGCCTGGCTGCCATGCGCAGCGCATCCTCGGTGATGCGCTCGCGCAGCGGCTGCGTCAGGCTGGGGCTGGGCGCAATCTCCACCAGCTTCTGAAAGCGCCGCTGCAGCGTGCATTCGCGCTCGCCCAGCGCCATCGGCCATTCGCTGCCGTCGCCCAGCAGCTGGATCTCGATATGGCGCGCGCCGCTCATCAGCCGCTCGACATAGACGCCGTCCACGCCGAAGGCTGCCTGGGCCTCGCTGCGGCAGCGCTGGTAGGCGGCCGCCACCTCGCCGGCCTCGGTGACCGCACGCATGCCGCGACCGCCGCCGCCGCCGATGGCCTTGATCATGATGCCACTGGCCCCGTCGGCCTGCTGGCGCGCAAAGAACTGCTGTGCCTGCTCCAGCGTCACGGCCTCGGTGCTGCCGGGCATCAGGGGCACACCGCATTGCTGCGCCAGCGCACGGGCTCTGGCCTTGTCGCCAAGCAGCGCCAGTTGCTCGGGCGTCGGGCCGATGAAGCGCAGGCCCGCTGCCGCACAGGCGCGCGCAAAGTCCGCGTTCTCGCTGAGAAAGCCATAGCCCGGGTGCAGCGCGTCGCAACCGTGCTGCTGCGCGATCCGCAGCAGCTGCGCACCATCGAGATAGGCTGCCGGGCCGCTGGCGCCCAGTGCCTGCGCTTCGTCAGCGGCCTGCACATGCGGGGCCGCCGCATCGTCGGCGGCGTACACCGCCAGGCTGGCAATGCCCAGCTCCTGCAGCGCACGGATGATGCGCAGCGCGATTTCACCGCGGTTGGCGATCAGGACTTTCTTGAACATAGGAATCTCGTTTGAATGGTTCGCAACTTGCGCCGATCCGGAGCCGGCAGCGTGTGTCGATCAGGGGATGTCCCTGAGCAGGCGGCGCAATACCTTGCCAGCCCCGGTGGCCGGCAAGGCATCGATGAAACGCACCTCGCGCGGAGCCTTGTAGCTGGCCATGTTTTCCTTGCTCCAGGCCAGCAGCCCGTCCGCTTCCAGGCTCTGCCCGGGCTTGCGCACGATGAAGGCGCGCACGACCTCGCCTTTCTGAGCGTCGGCAACACCGATCACGGCCGCCTGGGCGATGGCCGGATGCTTGATCAGAATCGTCTCCACCTCCTCGGGGAACACGCTGTAGCCCGAGACCTTGATCATTTCCTTGAAGCGGCCGATAAAGGTCAGATAGCCGTCCGCATCGAATTTGCCCATGTCGCCGGTATGCACCCAACCGTCCTTGAGCGTCTTGGCCGTGGCCTCGGGCTTGTTCCAGTAGCCCTTGAAGTTGCCCGGGCCGCGAATGATGATCTCGCCCACCTCGCCTGCGGCCAGCGGTGCGCCGGTCTCTGGATCTATCACCCGGATTTCGTTGCCCGGCGCGGGCTTGCCATGGGTGCCCCAGCGGATGGCATCGCCCGGCATGAAGGTATCCATGGTGTGGGTTTCGGACAGGCCGTAGGCCGCCTCGCTGGAGATGGCGTTGGGTGCGAACCTGCGCCATTGCTGCGCCAGATCCTCGGTATAGGTGATGCCGAAGCTGGTGACGGTGTTGCGGCGCAGCGCGCTGAAATCCATCTTCTCCACGCCGGGCACCTGCATCAGCGCTACATTCATGGGCGCGATGCTGTACCACCAGCTGACGCGATAGCGCTCCAGTGCCTGCGCCACGGCCAGCGGATCGAAGCGATGCAGCAGCACGCAGGTCGCCCCCGAATGCACGGGCATGTTCACCCCCATGGACATGCCGGCGATGTGATAAAGCGGCGCCACGGCCAGCAGGACATCCTCGGCGCCGACCCCGGTCACCAGGGACGCGCCGGCGGTCTTGTACGCGGCCGCGCCAAAACTCAGCATGGCGCCCTTGGGCAGACCCGTGGTGCCCGAGGTATAGGTCATCAGCGCCACCTCGTCCATGTCCACATCGACAGGCGCGGGCCTGGCACCGCTGTGCATGAGATCCCAGAAGGACGTCACATTGGCGGGCAGCGG
This sequence comes from Comamonas sp. HJ-2, assembly GCF_053615495.1. NCBI lineage: Bacteria > Pseudomonadati > Pseudomonadota > Betaproteobacteria > Burkholderiales > Comamonadaceae > Comamonas > Comamonas sp. HJ-2. The sequence continues at coordinate 168,810 of NZ_JBSIFD010000012.1, forward strand.
CTGCACGGGGGCCTGCAGTTCCACAGGCAGGGGCAGCGTGGCTCTGGCGGGCAGCCAGTCGCCGTAGCGCACGGCCAGCACATGCTGCAGCGCGGTGCTGCCGCGCACCTTGTCGACCACGGGCAGCAGCACATCGGCCGCGATGATGACCCGTGCCTGCAGATCGTTGAGCTGGTATTCGAGTTCATGCTCCTTGTTCAGCGGCCCGCAGGGGCAGACGATGGCTCCGATCTTCTGCACCGCGTAATGCGCAACGATGTACTGCGGGCAGTTGTTCATGAACAGGGCGACGGGCTCGCCGGGCTTCACGCCCAGTTGCTGCAGATGCGCGGCCACGGCATCGCTGGCCTCATCCACCTGGCGCCAGCTGATGTGCTGTCCGTACCAGATATAGGCATCGCGCTCGGGATGCTGACGCGCATTGCGGCGCAAGGCCTCATGTAGGGGAATGAGGATTTCGGATTCAGCCATGGTTGTCTCCTGGGTGTCTCGTATAGACCGAACAGCGGCGCCACTTGCGAGCTTTCTCAGGGATTGCCTTAGGGCAATCTGCTGCTCGGCGTCTTGTCAATGTATACCTGCCGGTAGAACAATGCTACCCATTGGTATAACGAATGCGACACACGCAAACCCTCATGCCCGCCACGACCAGAAAGACCGAGAAAAAGCCGGCTGCGCCCGTGGCGCCGCGCGGCCGCCAGCGCCTGCCCACAGCCGGCTCCGACGAGAAGCGCGAGCGCATTCTCAAGGCCGCCGAAGCCCTGTTCGACCGCTATGGCTATGCCAACACCACCATCGAACAGATCGTGCAGGCGCTGGGCGTGACCAAGCCCTTTGTCTACTACTACTTCCGCAACAAGCAGGAGATCTTCGAAACCCTGTGCTGGGCACCGACCGAGGCCTGTTTCACGGTGCTGGACTTTGCGGCCGACGACCCGCGCCCCGCGCATGAAAAAGCCATCGACGGTCTTCAGCGACTGATCGCCGCCACCATTGCGCACTACCCGGCGGGCTTCTTCCCCTACCGCGAGCCGCAGGCCTTCAGCCCCGCCTATCTCAAGGCCTCGCGCAATGTGGCCCAGCAGTTCTACAAGCAGTTCTGCGCCCTGCTCGACGAAGGCCGCGCCAGCGGGCATTTCGATTTCCGCGACACCCGCATCACGGCACAGGCGGCCTGCAGTCTGCCCGGCTTTCTCTACAACTGGTATCAGCCTGGCGGCAAGCTTGGCCCGGCCGAGATGGTGGTCGAGCTCACCGATCTGGCCTCGCGCGTGCTGGGCCTGCACACTGCTGCGGCCCCTGCGCGCAAACGCGCGGCCAGAGCCGCACCGACGCCGGCAGCGCAGAACCCTTCGCCCCCCAGGCGCCGCAAGAGCGCTTCATCCACCACCAACAGCGCCAGCTGAGAGCCTCGAAGGCCAAGGCGCCATTCCAACTCCTGGAGACAAAACCATGTCAGTTCGCTTCTCAGCCCTTGCGCTGGCCGCCGGCCTTTGTGCCGGCACCGTATCCGCCCAGACGGCAGAGCCGTTCAAGATCGCGTTCATCGACCCGCTCTCCGGCCCGTTTGCCAATGTAGGTGAAGTCATGCGCAACCATGTGCTCTACGCTGTCGATGACGTGAATACCAAGGGCGGCCTCTACAACGGCGCGAAATTCCAGCTGCTGCAGTTCGACAGCAAGCTCTCGGCCCAGGAGAGCCAGAGCGCGTTGCAGGCCGCCATTGATCAGGGCGCACGCGTGGTGGTGACGGGGGGCTCGGGCTCATCGGTGGTCACGGCCCTGGTGCAGGCGGCATCGCGCTACAACCAGCGCAACCCGGGCAAGGAGTTGCTGATACTCAACCACAGCTCCATCGATCCCGAGCTGACCGGCAAGTCCTGCAGCTTCTGGCATTTCATGTTCGACGCCAACACGGCCATGCGCATGCAGGCCATTGCCAACTACATCAAGACCCAGCCCGAGATCCGCAAGGTCTTTCTGCTCAACCAGGACTATGCCCATGGCAAGCAATGGGCCAGCTTCGGGCGCAGCATGGTAGCCAAGGCAAGGCCGGATGTGCAGTTCGTGGGCGAGACCTTGCACCCCATGGGCCGCATCAAGGACTTTGCGCCCTATGTGGCCAAGATCAAGGAGGTCGGCACCGATTCGGTCATCACCGGCAACTGGGGCCAGGATCTGGCTCTGCTGCTCAAGTCCGCCGGGGACTCGGGCTACAACCTGCGCTACTTCAACCATAGTGCCGGCGGCTTTCCGGGCACCGTGACCTCGATTTCCCAGGCAAAGATAGGCCAGGTGACCTGGGTCGCGGAATGGCATCCCGGCATGGCCGACCATGCTCAGGCCGACGCCCGGGCCAGGGAGTACAAGGCCAGGATGAACCAGGACTTTCTGGCCCCGCGCATGGATCTTGTGCCGCGCATGCTGGCCGCTGCCATGGCCAAGGCCCAGTCCACCGAGCCCGTGAAAATTGCCAGGGCCATGGAGGACATGTCCATGGACACCGTCTTCGGCCCCGTCAAGATGCGCGGCAAGGACCACCAGCTGCTGCTGCCCCAGGTCGTCAACACCATCGCCCCCGTGGACGGCAAGCTGGTCAAGACCGGCTGGGAAGGCACGAACTACGGTTTCAGAACCGACGCCGTCTATTCCGCCCAGCAGCTTGATCTACCCACGGAGTGCCAGATGAAGCGACCTTGAGCACAATCTCCTGTGCGGTATGGCATGGCCTAAGCGGTCTGATACCAGCGCGGACCAACGCAGAGACACCAAGGAAGGGCCGCCCCGCACCGAGGGTGTCGTTCCCCTCCCCTAGCGCGCAGCGCGTAGAGAGAGGGGGAAGCGGCGCAGCCGCTCAGGGGGTGTAGCTCCGCTTCCCAAACACTCCGCTGCCCACGCGCACCATGGTGCTGCCTGCTGCCACGGCGGCTTCCAGATCGCCGGTCATGCCCATGGACAGCGTGTCGAAATGCTCCAGCCCCGCGAGACCACTGGCCTTGATGGACTCAAAAACGGCTTTGGCCTTTTTGTGGACTGCGCATTGCGCCTCGAAATCAGGAGCATCGTCAGGAATGCTCATGATGCCGCGCAGCTGCAGATTGGGCAGTTTCACCATGGCTTCGGCCAGCTCCAGTGCTTGCTCGGCCATGACGCCGGACTTGGTGGCGCCGCCATCCACATTGACCTGGATGCAGACATTGAGCCGTGCCATGCCTTGCGGACGCTGGGCCGAAAGGCGCTCGGCGATCTTGAGCCGGTCCACGGTCTGAGCCCAGTCGAAATTCTCGGCCACCAGCCGCGTCTTGTTGCTCTGGATGGGGCCTATGCAATGCCACTGCAGCGCTTCGCCGCCCGCCAGCTGCATGGCGCGCACCGCGGCAATTTTCTCCACGGCCTCCTGGATATAGTTCTCGCCAAAGCTGCGCTGGCCGGCCAGCACCGCCTCGCGCACCGCATCCGCGCCAAAGGTCTTGGAAACGGCCAGCAGTTGCACCGATGTCACGGGCCGGCTTGCACTGGCGCAAGCGGCTGCCATGCGGGCATGAATCTGCCCCAGATTGTTTTCAATCGTCGTCATAATTGGCGCCAGAGTATCAAACCAGAGAGGGATCTCCGTGGATATCACGCAATTGCTGGCATTCAGTGTCAAGAACAAGGCTTCGGACTTGCATTTGTCGGCAGGCCTGCCACCCATGATTCGCGTCCACGGCGATGTGCGCCGCATCAACATCGATCCGCTGGACCACAAGACCGTGCACGCCATGGTCTACGACATCATGAGCGATGCCCAGCGCAAGCAGTACGAAGAGTTTCTGGAAGTGGACTTTTCGTTCGAGATTGAAGGTCTGGCCCGGTTTCGTGTCAATGCCTTCAACCAGAACCGCGGCGCGGCGGCCGTGTTCCGTACCATTCCCAGCAAGATCCTGACACTGGAGCAGCTCAACGCCCCCAAGATCTTTGCCGACCTGGCCCTGAAGCCACGTGGTCTGGTGCTGGTGACCGGCCCCACGGGCTCGGGCAAGTCCACCACGCTGGCTGCCATGGTCAACTATCTGAACGAGACCGAGTACGGCCACATCCTGACGGTGGAAGATCCCATCGAATTCGTGCACGAGTCCAAGAAATGCCTGATCAACCAGCGCGAAGTCGGCCCCATGACGCTGTCGTTCGCGGCAGCGCTGAAGTCCGCGCTGCGTGAAGACCCGGACGCGATTCTGGTCGGCGAAATGCGGGACCTGGAAACCATCCGTCTGGCCATGACGGCGGCCGAAACCGGGCACCTGGTGTTCGGCACGCTGCACACCTCGTCGGCAGCCAAGACCATCGACCGTATCATCGACGTCTTCCCGGCCGAGGAAAAGGAAATGGTGCGAGCCATGCTGTCCGAGTCGCTGCAGGCCGTGATCTCGCAGACGCTGTGCAAGACCAAGGACGGCCAGGGCCGTGTGGCCGCACACGAGATCATGCTGGGCACGCCCGCCATCCGCAACCTGATCCGCGAAGCCAAGGTGGCACAGATGTACTCCACCATTCAGACCAGCCAGAACATGGGCATGCAGACTCTGGACCAGAACCTGACCGATCTGGTGCGCCGCAACCTCATCAGCCCGGCCGAAGCGCGCAGCAAGGCGAAGATTCCCGAGAATTTTCCTGGATAAGGCTCCCCCTGAGCGGCTTTGCCGCTTCCCCCCGAGGGGGACGACAGCCTTTGCTGCGGGACGGCCCTTGCTGGCTGTCTCTCGCTTGGGCCGTGCCAATTTTTAAGAGTGGCCCTTGCTGTTGGCCACTGGACAAGGAGTGATCATGGAACGCGATCAGGCCAGTAAATTCATCAACGATCTGCTCAAGCTCATGGTCAGCCGCAACGGCAGCGACCTGTTCATCACTGCAGAGTTTCCGCCCGCCATCAAGATTGACGGCAAAGTCACCAAGGTTTCGCCACAGCCGCTGAACCAGTTGCATACGCTGGCCCTGGCGCGTTCCATCATGAACGACAGGCAGGTGGCGGACTTCGAACACACCAAGGAGTGCAACTTCGCCATCTCGCCTGCCGGTGTGGGGCGCTTCCGTGTCAACGCCTTCATGCAACAGGGCAAGGTCGGCATGGTGCTGCGTACCATTCCCAGCACCCTGCCCACGATTGACGGCCTGGGCGTGCCGCAGGTGCTCAAGGAAGTGACCATGACCAAGCGCGGCCTGTGCATCCTGGTCGGCGCGACGGGCTCGGGCAAATCCACCACGCTGGCCGCCATGGTGGACTGGCGCAATGAAAACTCCTTCGGCCACATCATCACCGTGGAAGATCCCGTGGAGTTCGTGCATCCGCACAAGAACTGCGTGGTCACGCAACGCGAGGTGGGACTGGACACTGAAAGCTGGGAAGCCGCGCTCAAGAACACGCTGCGCCAGGCGCCCGATGTGATTCTGATGGGCGAAATCCGTGACCGCGAAACCATGGAGCACGCGATTGCGTTCTCGGAAACCGGGCATCTATGTCTGGCCACGCTGCACGCCAACAGTGCCAACCAGGCTCTGGACCGTATCGTCAACTTCTTCCCCGAAGAGCGCCGTCCGCAATTGCTGATGGACGTGTCGCTGAATCTGCGGGCCATCATTTCCCAGCGCCTGATCCCCAAGCAGGACAGCAAGGGCCGTGTCGCCGCCATCGAGGTGATGCTCAACTCTCCGCTGATCGCCGACCTGATCTTCAAGGGCGAAGTCGTCGAGATTAAGGAGATCATGAAGAAAAGCCGCAATATCGGCATGCAGACCTTTGACCAGGCGCTGTTCGACCTGTTCGAGTCCAATCTCATCACCTATGAAGACGCGCTGCGCAATGCAGACTCGGTCAACGACCTGCGTCTGCAGATCAAGCTCAACAGCCAGCGTGCCCGGACTCTGGACCTGGCGGCCGGCACCGAGCATCTGACCATCGTCTAAGCCCAAGGCGCTGGCATCTCTTCCCACAGGAGGAGCGCGGGTTTTGCTGCGTGGCGGGCTGCCCAGGCCCCTGCTGTCAGCCACGGCCATGCACTCCGGCGCTACCATGATCGAACTGTTTCGCACCAAGTCTTAGAGGATTTCATGAGCACAGCCACCATCGCCTCCCGCAGCTACGCTGCTTGCGCTTCCACTCCTGTGGCCTTTCTGGGCCTGGGTGTCATGGGCTATCCCATGGCCGGGCACCTGGCTGCGGCTGGCCATCAGGTCACGGTCTACAACCGCACGGCTGCCAAGGCCGAAGCCTGGACCGAGGAATTCCCCGGCGGCAGCCATGCGGCCACGCCCCGCGAAGCCGTCAAGGGCGCACGCATGATCTTCTCCTGCGTGGGCAATGACGACGACCTGCGCTCCATTGTGCTGGGCGACGACGGCGCCTTTGCAGGCATGGAGCCTGGCGCCATCTTTGTCGATCACACCACGGCCTCGGCCCAGGTGGCACGCGAGTTGTATGCCGAAGCACGCAAACGCGGCCTGCACTTTATCGATGCCCCTGTGTCGGGCGGCCAGGCCGGGGCGGTCAACGGCCAGCTCACCGTGATGTGCGGCGGCGATCAGGATGTCTTCGACCAGGTGGCCCCGGTGGCCGATGCCTTCTCGCGCGCCTTCACCTATATGGGCGCCTGCGGCAACGGTCAGCTGACCAAGATGGTCAATCAGATCTGCGTGGCCAGTGTGGTGCAGGGCCTGTCCGAAGCCATTGCCTTTGGCCTTCGTGCCGACCTCGATGTGGAAAAAGTCCTCGATGTGATTGGCAAGGGAGCCGCCCAGAGCTGGCAGATGGACAATCGCGGCAAGACCATGGCCGTGGGCAAGTTCGACTTCGGCTTTGCCGTGGACTGGATGCGCAAGGATCTGGGGCTGGTGCTGGCCGAGGCCCAGCGCAATGGCGCACGCCTTCCCGTCACCGCACTGGTGGACCAGTTCTATGCCGATGTACAGGCCATGGGCGGCAATCGCTGGGATACCTCCAGCCTGATCCAGCGCTTGCGCTGAGCCGCTTCGCCATGAAAAAAGCCGGACTCGAGTCCGGCTTTTTTGTGACCGTCAGCTCACCTCAGTTCATGCTGGAGCGATCCTCGACCACAGGGGCGGCCTTGGATGTTGCTGCAGCCAGCTCATCTTCGGAGATGACCTCAAACAGGCGCACAACCTTGCTCACATCGTTGACGCCACGAGCGATCTCGGCAGCCCGCTTGGATTCGCGCGGCGTGACTATGCCCATCAGATAGACCACGTTGTTCTCGGTCACGACCTTGATGGCCGAGGATGAAATGTCCTTGGCGTTGACCAGACTGGCCTTGACCTTGGTCGTGATCAGAGAATCCTGGGAGCGCTGACCCAGAGTGGCCGTGAAAGGCGCGACCTCGATCTCGTTATAGACCTGGCGCACGGTGGATTGTTCGCGCACCAGCTTCTCGATGGTTGCCTTGTCCGTCGCATTGCCTGCCTGGCCGGTCAGCAACACCACACGGTTGTAGCTGGTGGCGCTGACGCGGGCCTTGTCGCCCATCACCTCGCTGATGCGATTGCCGGCACGCAGCTCTATGCCCTGGTCCTCAACCTGTGTGCCGGTGGTACGCCTGTCCACTGCCGACATGCCCGCCACAGCAGCACCGCCGCCCACCAGAGCCACGCAACCGCTCAAGGCACCGCCCAGAGCGGCAACAGTCAGGGCCGCACATGCAACACGGGTCCACTTCAACTTCATAAAGGCATCTCCTGGTCACCAAGCAGTTGAGAGTCCACACCATCGGCCAGACAGTGCAGGATCAAGGTATGGGTTTCGCGCACGCGCGCCGCACGGTCGTGGGGCACGCAGATCAGTACATCGGTCTCGCGCACGGCGGTGGCCAGATTTCCGCCGGTGCGGCCTGTCAGCACCACGGCCATCATGTCGCGCTCGTGGGCGGCCTCAAGAGCCTCCAGCACAGCCGTGTCGTTGCCGGTCACCGACATGAGCAGCAGCAGATCGCCGGGCTGCCCCAGCGCCCGCACCTGACGCGCCAGATACTGGCTGGCATTGCCGCCCGAGCCCGTGGCTCCCACGCTGCCCAGCAGGCCGCCATCGGAAGTCAGGGCCACGGCCGCCAGCTCGGGACGATCGCGCTCGAACCCTGTCACGCACAGGGAGGCAAATAACTGGGCATCGCTGGCCGAAACGCCCGTACCGCAGGCCAGCACCTTGCCGCCGCCCGTCACGCAGGCCAGCATGGCCTGTACGGCGGAAGCAATAGGTTGGCTCAGCGCCTGGGCGGCCTGGTACTTCAGGTCGGCACTGTCGATGAAATGCTGTTGAATTCGTTGCTCTAGCATGGAGGCCCGATGATACCCGCCACCTGTTATCTCTTTGGTAGCAAACCGTTATTTGCGCATCAGTGTTGCGCACAACTATGACGCGGCGACTAAAGCGCCTCGAATGCCGCTTGGAGCCATTCGATGCGCATCTGGTTCCCGGCGCTGTCGACCAGCACCACATCAAAGCGGCATGGCGGCGCTGCCGCAAGCCGCATCAGATAGTATCTGGCGGCCAGCACGATGCGCTGCTGCTTGAGACGGCCGATGCTGCCGCCGGCACCGCCGAAGCGCTCGGTATTGCGGCTGCGGACTTCGACGAACACCAAAGACCCGTCGCGGTCACGCAGGATCAAATCGATTTCGCCGCCACCACGGCCCGGCGTCCGATAATTGCGCTCGACAAGCTTCAGGCCCCGCGTCTGCAAATGCGCCAACGCGGCATCCTCGGCCTGCTGCCCGCGTGCGGTTGTGCTTTGCGCCGGCTTGGGCCGCTTTCCAAGGAAATCCATTGACTACCTCTTTCGCCTCTGCACTGACTGCCGCACATGACGCGGCCGCTTCCCAGCATTATCCGCAGGGAGCCCTGTATGTGGTGGCGACGCCGATTGGCAATCTGGCCGATATCAGCCTGCGCTCGCTGCATGTGCTGCAGATCGTGGACTGCATCGCCTGCGAAGACACGCGCCACACCCAGGGCCTGCTGCGCAGCTATGGGCTGGACCGACCCGGCAACCAGCTGCTGGCCGTGCACCAGCACAACGAGGCAGAAGCCGCCCAGCAGGTGATCGAGCGCCTGCAGCAAGGCCAGCGCATCGCCTATGTCAGCGATGCCGGCACTCCCGGCGTCAGCGACCCGGGCGCGCGCCTGTGCGCGGCGCTGCAGGCCACGGGTCTGCGCAGCATTCCGCTGCCCGGCGCCAGCAGCGTGACATCGGCCATCAGCGTGGCCGGCGCCGTCACGCCGGCACAGGGCGAAAGCGGTTTTGTGTTTGCCGGCTTCCTGCCCACCAAGAATGCCGAACGACTGGCCGCCGTGCAGAAGCTGGCCGACCAGCCGCGTTGCACCGTGCTGCTGGAAGCACCGCACCGCATCATCGAGCTGGCCCAGGCTCTGGCCCTGCTGGGCGAGCGTCGCGTCACGCTGGCGCGCGAGATCACCAAGCAGTTTGAAGATATCGCGAGCATGCCGGCCCACGAGCTGGCAGCCTGGCTGCAGGCCTCGCCGCAGCGCGTCAAGGGCGAGTTCGCCATCGTGCTGCACCCCGTGGCGGTGCAGCAGGAGTCGGGCGAGGCCGAGCGCGTGCTCAAGCTGCTGCTGGCCGAGTTGCCGACCAAGACGGCCGTGAAGCTGGCCGCCGAAATCACTAGGGCCAGCCGCAACACGCTCTACGACCGGGCGCTGGAACTCAAGCGGGCCGCCGAAGAGGAATAGGTAGGTCAACCGGGCGCGGTACAAACCAGAGACGCCTGGCAAGGGCTGCCCCGCAGCCCCCCGTTTGGGGAAGCCTGGTTGCGACTCAAGCGTAGGCCAGACCGGTTGCCACGCCGCCGAACAGGTCGCCTTCGACCTGCGGCACATCGGGGAAAGCGACGCGCAGCGCATCGCGCAGGGTACGTAGGGCCGACGAGCCGCCGGTCAGATAGATGGCGTCTGGCGCTGCCACGCCGGCCTGGCGCACACAGTCCTGCGCACATTCGACGACCTGCAGCAGCAAGGCCTGCAGTTGCTCCTGCAGAACCTCCGGGGAGATGGCCGCCGGCAGGTCTTGCTCCAGCCAGTCCAGAGCAATGGCCGAGGCCGCATGGCTTTGCGAAGTCACAATCTTGGCCTGCTCCACCGCATCGGCCAGCCTATGGCCTTCGCGCCAATCCAGCACCTTCATCAGCCGCTGGTGCAGCTGCTGATCGCTGTAATCGCTCTTGAGACCGCGCGCCGCAGCCAGGGCCTTGGCTGTGTACAGCCACTGGATCAGATGCCAGGTGGAGAGATCGAAGAACACGCTGCTGGGCACCTCGCGCCCGCTGGGGCCGATGTGCTTGTAGCCCAGCAGCGGCATGACCTGGGCCACGTTGAGGCGATGATCGAAATCCGTGCCTCCGATATGCACGCCGGTGGTGGCCAGAATGTCCTGGGTGCGGTCGGCATGCCCGGCCTGTTGCGGACCGAGACGCACCACCGTGAAGTCCGAGGTGCCGCCGCCGATATCGACCACCAGCACCAACTGCTCCTCGCTCAGACGCTGCTCGTAATCCAGCGCCGCCGCAATCGGCTCCAGCTGAAAGCTGACTTCGCCCAGGCCAGCAGCGCGCGCCGCAGCGGCCAGGGCATCCTGCGCCTGACGGTCTCGCTCCGGGTGTTCGTCGACAAAATGCACGGGACGCCCCAGCACCACACGCTCGGGCAGACGACCGTCCAGCGCGTGACGCGCCTGATCGGCCACGCGCTTGAGAAAGATCGCGATGATGTCCTGATAGCTGACGAGCTGCTCGTGCACCGCGGTCTTTTCCAGCAACAGGCTGCTGCCCAGCAGGCTCTTGAGGGAGCGCATCAGGCGCCCTTCCTCACCTGCCAGATACTGCTGCATGGCATCGCGGCCGAAATGCGTGCTGTGTTCTTCGGTATTGAAGAACAGCGCCGTGGGCATGCCCGTGGCCGCCCCTTCCAGAGGCAGCAAAGTTGCGGTCTTGCCAGGCAGGCGATAGGCAGCAGCAGAGTTGGAGGTTCCGAAATCGATGCCCAGAGTGGCAGACGTGAGAGCTGTGGTCATGAAAGGCGGCGCTGCACCGCGCCGGCCCGCAAAGGCTGACGCGGCCGCAACGAAAACGCCCACCGAAGTGGGCATGGGTGTCAGCGGGGGCGCTATTCTAGCGCCCCTGTTATTGGGCCTAGGCGGCGGCGGTTTCCAGCTCGCTGCCGGCATGCAGTGCCAGTTCAATGCGCACCCCGTGGGTGGCAACTTCGTTCAGTCCCTCTGCTACCGCCTGCTGCGGCACCGACAGCACGATCGCATAAGGTCCTTCGCCGCGAGTGGCCAGTCTTTGGGCCAGAGGGCCTGCAGCCTGTACGGGTGCCGCCAGCACCAGCTCGGTGGTGCCCAGACCCAGCGATACCTGCTGCGTGCTGCCGTCGGCCGAGACTCGCAGCGCGCCGACATCCACGCCTTCGCCGAGCAAGGCCCGCCAGCGCGCCAGGCTGGCCCGCAGGTCCTTCACCGCCACTTCCAGGCGCGCCACGCCGGTCACGCCATTGGGATGCACCCGGGCCTGGCCTTCGGGCACGCGCAAGGCACGCGGCGTCAGGTCGCCGCACAGAAACGGCAGATCCTGGCTGTGGGCGCGTGCATTGCGCCAGCGCAGCTGCTCTCCATCGGGACGCAGACGTCCGCCCTCATAAGGCGCTTCATAGTCCAGGCCGCGCGCCTGGGCCGCCGCCACCACGGCGCCGGTCTCGGAGGGCAGCAGCGCAAAGTCGACCAGGCCCTCGCCATGCTGCTGCAACTGCTGCCACCAGCGTTCCTCGGGCGCGGGCGCACGCCAGGCAATGAGTTCGAAATAGACGCCGTCGGCAAACACCACCAGGGCGTTGTGCGTGGAGCGGCCCGGGTGCTCGCCGCCGCGCAGCACGTTGAAGCCCAGGGACTGGTAGTCGGCAATCGTGCGCTCCAGATCCTGGACCGCGATGACGATATGGTCGAGTGGCAGGCTCATGCAAAAGTCTTTCTAGAGGTTCTCAGGCCGCCAGGCGCTCGGGCGCGCTGGAGTCGGTATGGCGCACCTCGGCGCGGATGGACTGGGGGTTGCGCAGCAGGTTGAGGATGGGGCAGCTTCGCTCCACGGCCTCGAACAGCGCATTGATCTCGGCGCGGCTGGCTGGCGAATCGATATGCACGGTATAGCCGATATCGTGCGGCCAGATCGGCGTCGCCTCATGGCCGGGCTTGCCGCCGCGCGGGTCTATGACGCCCGTGACCTCGACTTCGAGGCTCTCCAGCGGCACCTGGCGCTCGGCCGCCTGGATCAGAAAGATATGGGTCACGCAGGTGCCCAGCACGCCCAGTTGCAGCTCGGGCGAGCTCGGGCCGAGGTTGTAGCCCGCGAAGTCGGGCGGGCTGTCGCTGATGACCTGGTGTTCGCGGATGCGCAGACGGCGCACGCCGCTGCGCCCCTCGGCACGCACGCTGGCCTTGAGCCTGGCGGCCTGGGCCGTGCCCGCCTCGATGGCGGCGCTGCGCGCCAGCACGGCCGCGCGTTTTTCGGAAAGATATTCGTTGAGATGGCTCATGAGCGGGCTTTCGATAGAGGAATGCCAGGCCATTGTTGTGAGAGCGGCGCGCCGGGCCAACAAAGGAATTCGTCTGCGCTTATGCGCTTTGCAAATATGCGGCCTCTCACCGCTTAGTTGTTTTTCGCATAACGATGCTACTCAATATATGAACACGAATATTTGGTGTCGATAGCATGAGAACCATGAATCCGGTCGGTCGCTGCGGCGATGCGTCCGGAACCAGAGTTTTCAACGCCATGCGGCGACGAGGTATGAACGTGTTTTTCCCTTCGCAGACGGATCCATCGATAAAACAGCCGGTGAACAAGCCGGCCCGACGCCGCGCCCTATGGGCCGCATTGGCGGTACTGACGGGCAGCATGCTGCTGGCCGGCTGCTCCAGGCAATCCGGCACGGCCCACGCCGGCGCATCGGCGGAACCGGTCCAGGGCGGCACCCTGGTCTATCTCGAACAGCAGGCACATACCAATCTCTATCCGCCTGCCGGGGGCTTCTATCCCAACGGCGGCGTGCTCAACCAGATCACGGACAAGCTGACCTATCAGGAACCCGAGACGCTGGAAATCCAGCCCTGGATCGCCGAGTCCTGGACCGTGAACGCCGATGCCACCGAGTACAGCTTCAAGCTGCGCTCCGGCGTGAGCTTCTCGGACGGATCGCCGCTGGACGCGGCCGCCGTGGCGCGCAACTTCGACACCTACGGCCTGGGCAACAAGGCGCTCAAGCAGCCGGTTTCCGAGGTCATCAACAATTACGAGCGCAGCGAAGTCGTCGATCCGCTGACCGTGAAGTTCTTCTTCAAGAAACCCTCGCCGGGCTTTCTCCAGGGCACTTCGGTGATCGGCTCGGGCCTGGTCTCGCCGGCCACGCTGGATCGTCCCTTCGAGGAGCTTGGCGATGCCACGCGCATCATAGGTTCGGGCCCCTTCGTGGTGGCCAGCGAGACCCTGGGCAAGGAGCTGGTGCTCAAGGCACGCCAGGACTACCGCTGGGCCCCGGCCAAGCTGGCCCACCAGGGCCGCGCACGCCTGGATGAAGTCAAGTTCATCGTCACGCCCGAGGACAGCGTGCGCATAGGCGCACTGCTGGCCGGCCAGGCCGGCTTCATCCGCCAGGTCCAGGCCTATGACGAAAAGCGCGTGGAGCAGCAGAAGTTCGCCATCTATGCGCCTTCCACGCGCGGCGTGAACAACAGCATCGCCATCCGTCCCGACAACGCCCTTGTGGCCGATCTCAAGGTGCGCCAGGCCCTGTTGCATGGCACCAATACCAAGGAGATCGTCGAAACCCTGTTCTCGCCGCGCTACCCGCAGGCACGTTCGGTGATCGCCTCCACGGCAGCCGGCTATGTGGACCTGTCGACCAAGCTGGTCTTTGACGAGGCCAGGGCTAGGCAATTGCTCGACGAAGCTGGCTGGAGCCTGGGCGCCAACGGCCTGCGCCAGAAGAACGGCCAGGACTTCGTGCTCTCGACCTACGAATCCCTGCCCCAGCCACAGAACAAGGAGACCCTGCTGCTCGTGGCCCAGCAATGGGCCAGGCTGGGCATCAAGCTCAATGTGCTGGCCGGAGACTCGGGCAGCCGCACGGTGGACACGCTGGACCCCGACAAGACAGGCGTGCTGCCGGGCATGGTGGGCCGCGCCGATCCTGACGTGATCAAGAGCAATTACTACCCGAGCAACCGCAATGTGCTGCTGCAAAAAGGCGGTGTGAGCCAGAAGGTCAAGTCCTTCGAGGACGGCAAGCTCAACCGCCTGTTCGATGCCATCGCGGCCGAGACCGATGCCAACCGGCGCCTCGCGCTGACCGGCGAGGTGCAGAACTATCTGATCGACCAGGCCTATGTGATCCCGATCTTCGAGGAGCCCCAGGCCTTCGCGGGTGCGACCTGGGTGCGCGAGGTGGGCTTCGAGGCCGTGGGCCGCCCCAGCTTCTACAGCACCTGGCTGGCCAAGCGCTGAGCGCGAGCGACCAAGGAGGCGCACCCATGCCACGCCGCTATCTGCTTGGCCGCATCGCACAGGCCGCCCTGGTGCTGTGGGCGGCCTTCACGGCCTCTTTCATCCTGCTGCAGCTGCTGCCGGGCGATGCCGTGCTGATCAAGTTCCTGAACCCCGAGCTGGGCCTGGGCCCGCAGGAAATCGCCGACATCCGCGCCGCCTATGGCGCCGACCAGCCCGTCTGGCAGCAATACCTGCATACGCTGGCTCAGTTCCTCACGGGCCATTTCGGCTACTCGCTGCAGGCCGGCGTGCCCGTGAGCCAGGGCCTTGCCACCAGTCTGCCGCCCACGCTGCGCCTCGCGGCCCTGGGCTTTTCCACGGCGGCGCTGCTGGCCATCGCTCTGGCGGCTGCGGCCAGCCTCGCGCCTCTGGCCTGGCTGCGCAATGCCCTGCAAGCCCTGCCCTCGGTCTTTGTCTCCGTGCCCGCTTTCTGGCTGGGCATCATGCTGATCCAGGTGCTGTCCTTCCGTCTGGGCTGGATTCCCGTCATCAATCCCGGCCCCTGGGAAGGCCTGGTCCTGCCCACGCTGACGCTGGCCGTCCCGATTTCGGCGCCGCTGGCCCAGATCCTGCTGCGCAATATCGACAACGTGCTGGCCCAGCCCTTTGTGGCCGTGGCGCGCGCCAAGGGCGCTTCTCGCCCCTGGGTGCTGCTGCACCATGTGGCGCGCAATGCCTTGCTGCCCACCTTGACGATTGCCGGCGTGCTGTTCGGCGAGCTGCTGGCCGGCGCCGTGGTCACCGAGGCCGTGTTCGGTCTCAACGGCCTGGGCACGCTGACCCAGCAGGCCGTGGGCAATCAGGACACGGCCGTGCTCCAGGCCGTGGTCGTGGTCTCGGCCGCCGCCTTCGTGCTCATCAACCTCGCCGTGGACCTGCTCTACCCGCTGCTCGATCCTCGTTTGCGTCATTCTGTGGAGAACCGGGCATGAACACCGCCGTCTCGACCGCCATTCCCAAGCCACTGGCATCCGGCGTCGCCTCGACCGCAGCGCCCAGGCTGGTGCCCCCATCGGCACCGGCCGCAAAAAGCCAGCGCCCCGTCCTGATCGATCTGCAAAGGCCCAGACGCCTGTCGCCCACGCTGGCCCTGGCCTGGCTGGTGATTGCCACGGCCGCGCTGTGGGCCCTGGTTCCGGGCTGGTTTGCGCATCAGAATCCCGTCGTCGGCCAGGCCGGCCAGCAGTTGCTGGAGCCCGGCCTCGCGCACTGGCTGGGCACGGATGCGCTGGGGCGTGATCTCTGGGCCCGCGTGGTGCATGGCTCGGTGCACTCCTTGTCGGGCGCTTTCCTGGCCGTGGCCGTGGGCCTGGTGGCGGGCACGCTGATCGGCCTGCTGGCCGGTTCCACGGGCGGCCGTGTCGATGATGCGCTGATGCGCTTCGTAGACGTGCTGCTGGCCGTGCCCTCGCTGCTGCTGTCGCTGACCATCATCATCCTGCTGGGCTTTGGCACCATCAATGCGGCCATCGCCGTGGGGGTGGCATCCGTGGCCGGCTTCGCGCGCCTGGTGCGCTCCGAAGTGGTACGCGTGCGCCGCTCGGACTATGTGGAGGCCGCCTTCGGCAGCGGCGGACGCTTTGCCGCCGTGCTGTGGCGCCATGTGCTACCCAATTCGCTGACCTCGGTGGTGGCCCTGGCCGCGCTGCAGTTCGGCTCGGCCATCCTGTCGATTTCCACGCTGGGCTTTCTGGGCTACGGCGCACCGCCGCCCACGCCCGAATGGGGTCTGCTGATCGCCGAAGGGCGCAACTATATCGCCACCGCCTGGTGGCTGACCACGGCGCCGGGCCTGGTCGTGGTGGCCGTGGTTCTGGCCGCCAACCGCATCGGCGCCTCCTTCGCGCGGAGGCCGGCATGAGCACCCTGCTGCAAGACCGCCCCGCCACGGCAATCCCTGCCTCAGCCACCGCCCCTCTGCTCGAAGTCCAGGACCTGGTCATCGCCTACCGCGACCACAGCGGCCAGGAGCAGCGCGTGGTCCACGGCCTGTCGTTTTCCGTGGCGCCCGGCGAGGTCGTGGCCCTGGTCGGCGAATCGGGCTCGGGCAAGACCACCACGGCCCAGGCCGTGATTG
Source organism: Comamonas sp. HJ-2 (assembly GCF_053615495.1). Taxonomy (NCBI): domain Bacteria; kingdom Pseudomonadati; phylum Pseudomonadota; class Betaproteobacteria; order Burkholderiales; family Comamonadaceae; genus Comamonas; species Comamonas sp. HJ-2. Next base: position 185,476 of record NZ_JBSIFD010000012.1, read on the forward strand.
GCCTGCTCGCCGACAACGGGCGCCGCGAGCAAGGCAGCATCCGGCTGCAAGGCACCGAGGTCTCGGACTGGAGTGCCGCGCGCTGGAACAGCATTCGCGGCCGCGTGCTCAGCCTGGTGCCCCAGGACCCGACCACCTCGCTGAACCCCGTGCGCACCGTGGGCGACCAGGTCGGCGAAATCCTGCGCATTCACGGCCTGCGCGACCGCTCTGCCATCGAGGCGCGCGTGATCGACCTGCTGACCCGCGTGGGCCTGTCCCAGCCCGCCCTGCGGGCGCGCCAGTATCCGCACGAGCTGTCGGGCGGCATGCGCCAGCGCGTGCTGATCGCCATCGCCATCGCGCTGCGGCCTGCGCTGATCATCGCCGACGAGCCCACCAGCGCGCTGGATGTCACGGTGCAGCGGCGCATCCTGGATCTGATCGACGAGCTGCGCCGCGAAACCGGCACCGCCGTGCTGCTGGTCACCCACGACCTGGGCGTGGCGGCCGACCGCGCGCATCGCCTCATCGTCATGCAGGGCGGTCGCATCCAGGAACAAGGCCCGACACTGGAGCTTCTGCGCCATCCGCAAAGCGCCTATACGCGCCGCTTGCTGTCGGACGCACCTTCGCTCACGCCCGCCCCCCGTCGCACACCGCCTGAGACGGCAATTGCCACCGAGGACTGGGCCATCGAGGTCGAGGACCTGGTTCACGACTTCCATGCCCCCAGCCAGGGGCGCGGCATTTTCCGCGCCGTGGACGGCGTGTCGCTGCGCCTGCGCCGGGGCTCCACGCATGCCATCGTCGGCGAGTCGGGCTCGGGCAAGACCACGACCATACGCGACATCGTGGGCCTGGCACGCCCTACATCGGGTCGCATCCGCATCGCCGGCGCCGAACTCACGGGCCTGCGCGGCGAGGCCCTGCGCCAGCTGCGGCGCAAGGTCCAGCTGGTCTACCAGAACCCGTTCAGCTCGCTGGACCCGCGCCAGCGTGTCTTCGACATCATCGAGGAGCCGCTGCTCAACTTCGAGCCGCTGCCGCCCCAGGAGCGCCGCCAGCGCGTGCTTGACATGCTCGAGCGCGTGGGCCTGCCTGCCGCCGTGCTCGAACGGCGCCCGCATGCGCTCTCGGGCGGCCAGCGCCAGCGCGTGGCGATTGCACGCGCCCTGGTGCTGCAACCGGAGGTGGTGGTGCTGGACGAGGCCGTCTCGGCCCTGGACGTGACCGTGCAGGCCCAGATCCTCGCCCTGCTCGCGCAGCTACAGCAGGACCTGGGCCTGAGCTATCTCTTCATCTCGCACGACCTTGCCGTGGTGCGCCAGATCGCCGACACGGTGTCGGTGCTGCGCGCAGGCAAGGTGGTGGACGCGGGCAGCGTCGAGGACGTGTTCCTGCGCCCCACCAGCGACTACACGCGCGAACTCATGGACGCCATTCCCGGCAAAAGGAGCATTGATTTTGTCACCCACCCCGCCTGACACTCTTGCTCGCGTGCGCCCTGCCCCACGCCTGGGCTTCTTCAGCCGCCTGCTCGATGAGGTACCGGCCGGCGAACGCTACCGCCTGGTCACCGAGCAGATCGCCCATGCCGAAGCCCAGGGCTTCGACTCGGCCTGGATCGCCCAGCATCATTTCCACGAAAGCGAGGGCGGCCTGCCCTCGCCCCTTGTCTTTCTCGCGCATGTGGCGGCCCGCACGCGGCGCATCCGCCTGGGCACGGGCGTGGTCACGCTGCCGCTGGAAAACGCGCTGCGCGTGGCCGAGGATGCGGCCGTGCTGGACTTGCTCTCGGACGGCCGCCTCGAGGTGGGCCTTGGCACGGGCGGCACGGCGGAGTCCTTCGAGGCCTTCGGCGTCACAGGCAGCGAGCGCGGCGCGGTCTTTGCGCGCAACTTCGCCGTGCTGAGGGATGCCTGGGCCGGGCGCGAGCTGGCAGGCGGCGTGCGTCTGTACCCCGCAGCCCCGCAGCTGCTGGAGCGCGTCTGGCAGGCCACGTTCTCGGTCGAAGGCGGGGCACGCGCCGGTGCCAACGGGGACGGCCTGATGCTCTCGCGCACACAGCCCCGACCCGAAGGCCGCCCCCGGGCCACGCTGTCCGAGATACAGAACCCCATCATCGAAGCCTATCTCGCGGCCCTGCCCGCAGGACGCGCACCGCGCATCCTGGCTTCGCGCACCCTGCTGGTTTCCGACCAGCGCGCCCAGGCACTGGAATGGGCCGAAGCCGGTCTGCGCCGCTCGGCCCAGCGCCATGCGGCCCTGGCCTCAACCTCCTCCACGCAATGGGCAACGCGCGTCGATCCGCAGGCGCCGCTGCAGCAGCTCATTGAAGCCTACGACGTGCATGTGGGCACGCCCGAGGAGGTGATCGCCTCGCTGCGCGCCGACACGGCGCTGGCGCAAGCCAGCGACATCGTGTTCCAGGTCCACTCCATCGACCCGCCGCACCAGGCCATTCTGCGCTCCATCGAGCTGACGGCAGCCGTCGTGGCGCCGGCTCTGGGCTGGCGCCGCAGCGAGGCCCCCGCCGACGCTTCCCAACCCCCAGTCCGGACCGAACTGCTTCAAGCCGCATGACCATGAGCAACACCGCACAGACCCGCTTTCCCGAAGATGTGATCGACCATCTCGCCGATATCGCTGCCGGCAGCACGCTCGATCAGGTGCGCCGCCACCGTAGCGAGGCACGCACCCAGGCCCAGCAAAGCTTTGCCGCGCTGTTCACCCCCGCCGAGCCGGTTGCAGGAACCGTCTCGCTGCGCGAGCGCCTGACGCTGGCCGCCTTCACGGCAGGCCTACATGGCGAGCCTCGCAGCACGGCCTTCTATACACGCGCCCTGGCGGGCGAGGATGCCGATCTGGCCGATGCCGTGAGCTCGGAAGTGGTGCGCGGGCGCGCTGCCAGCCTGCAGCCCGGCAGCGGCCCGCACGGTCCCTACGGGATCTATCCGGCCGGCCCCTTGAGCCGCGAGGACCAGAGCGGCCCCAACTACGCCGTGGACCCGGCCCATGCGGCTTTGCTGGGCCCGCGCCTGAGCGCCGCGCTGGCCCATGCCCATCTGCTGGCCTACCACCCACGCGATGCGAGTGCCCAGGCCTTGCTGGCGCTGCAGCAGGCCGGCTGGAGCGAGACCGATATCGTCATCCTGTCCCAGCTCGCCTCTTTCCTGTCCTTCCAGATCCGCCTTGTGGCGGGGCTGCGCGTGCTTGGCGCACGAGCTGCAGTCACCACGGCATCTTCCACCCTCGCCCTGCAAGCCCAGCCATGAGCACCACGCACAACACCTCCCCCCAGGTCTTCACCCAGGAACAGCTCGACTGGCAGCCATGGATAGCTCCGCTGCAGGAGAGCGAGCTGAGCGAGCGCCACCATGCAGGCCTGGTGGACGCAGCGCGCGCGCGTTCACCCTATTTCCGGCTGCTGGCGCGCGACCCCGACACGCTGGGAGCACGCACGCGCACCGACAAGGACATCTTCTACAACCCCGACGCCGGCCTGCCGCGCGCCGAGCGCGAACTGGCAGCAGCTGCGACCTCACGCACCAATGGCTGCATCTACTGCGCTTCGGTACATGCGCGCTTTGCCACGCATTTCTCGCAACGCGCCGCCGATGTGCAGCGCCTGCTCGATGAAGGTCCGGGCAGCGATCTGGGCCCGCGCTGGAACGCCATCGTCGCCGCCGCCGTGGCCTTGACGCAGACGCCGCCCGCACTGGAATCCAGTCATATCGATGCGCTGCGCGCCGCCGGTCTCGACGATGCAGCCATCTCCGATGCGCTTCACGGCACGGCCTTCTTCAACTGGGCCAACCGGCTCATGCTGTCGCTGGGCGAGCCCCTGCGCACGAGCAGCTGACAGCGCGGCTCACCACAGCCCCAGCAACTTCCACCAGGCGCTGCCGACGACAGCGAAGATCAGCAACTCCAGCACGCACATGGCAGCCCCCACGCGCCACCAGACACCCAGAGTCACATAGCCGCTGCCGAAGATGATGGGCGATGTTCCGGTCGCGTAGTGCGTCAGCGTCATCATGATGGCCGAACCGGCCGTCATCATCAGCATGAAGGGGACGACGTAGTCAGCCGGGATCAGTTGCGCACCCACGGTCAGAAAGGCCAGCATCATGGCGCTGATATGGGCCGTGGTGCTGGCAAACAGATAGTGCGAGAAGACGAAGACGCCCACCAGAATGGCGGCCACGGGCAGCCAGTCCAGGCCGCTGGCGACGATGGCGCTCTTCAAGCCCTCGGCAAACCAGGCGACCACACCGAGCTTGTTGAGCTGCTCGGCCAGCATGACCAGGGCACCGAACCAGATCAGGGTGTCCCAGGCGCTTTTCTCGGACAGCACATCATCCCAATCGATGGTCCCCGTGATGATCAGGGCGAACAAACCGAGAAAAGCCACCACGGTCGGGTCCAGCGTGAACGCCGGGCCGAACAGCATTTGCGGCACATTCGCCCATAGCAACAGCATCACGCCGAAGGTGCCGAGCATCACGCGCTCCTTGCCTGACAGCGGGCCCATGCCTGCCATCTCGGCACGCGCATACTCCACGGCATTGGGCGTGGCCTTGAGTTCGGGTGGCGACAGCAGATAGATCGCCAGCGGCATCAACAGCAGACACAGCAGCCCTGGCAGCAGCATGTACAGAGCCCAACTTGTCCAGCTCAGGTGCAGGGACTGACCCGTGGCCTTGGCCACCAGGTCCACGACCAGCGGATTGGGCGCCGTCGCGGTCAGGAACATCGCCGAGGTGATCGGATTGGAATGGTAGTTGACCAGCGCCAGATAGGTCCCGACCTTGCCTTGCGTTCCCTTGGCCGGATCCGACTCAAAGGCATTGGCGATGGACTTCATGATCGGATGCACGATGCCGCCGCCACGTGCCGTGTTGCTGGGCGTGAACGGGGCCAGTACCAGCTCGCAGATCGCGAGTCCGTAACCTATGCCTATGGTGCGCTTGCCCATCAGCGCAATGAACAGCAATCCGATGCGGTTGCCGAGCCCCGTCTTCTTGAGACCGCGCGAGATCAGAACCGCCACCACGATCAGCCAGATCAGGGGATTCGCAAAGCTGCTCAGCGCATCCGTGATCGCACCTTTGGACGAACTGGAGGTGACCTGGGACAGCGACACGATGACAATCGCCATCAATGCCATCACGCCTATGGGCATGACCTTGAGGATGATCGCCACGATGGTCGTCAGAAAGATGGCCACCAGTTGCCAGGCCTTGCTGTCCAGTCCCGCAGGTACCGGCGTCAGCAGCAGACCGGTCAGCACCAGGGTGGAAATCAGTGCAGGCACGACCCGAAACGGAACGGCCGATTTGAAGTAACGGAACATCGAGACGATCTTCTCGAACATAGAAGTCCTTTTCTTTACCTGCAGCGCATCGAGACACCATACCTCAGCTCAGCAAAAGCCAGGAGTCCCCGACGGACATTGGCGCTCGGGTCACAGACTGGCATCATGATGCAGTGCCGCATGGCTTCGACTCCAGGCCGACTTTTACGTTGCCAAAGTTTGATCGACGGCAAGACTTGCAGAAGCAAAACCGATGGCAAGACCTCGTACATGTCAGTATTCAAGCATTGGGCACATGCCCATGGATTCAGCAGGAGAGACACTCTAAATGCCAGCGAACCGATTCCTGCCCGATGAATGGGAAAGCCGCCTTGAAGAAATAGATCTAGCGATACTGCATCAGGCTGCTATCTGCAAGATCCGGCTGCTCGACCCCGGTGCCGTCGAACGCGTGCTGGCCAACGATGCCGGCATCTGCGGTGCCGAGCATGAGACGGCATTCAGGACCTTGCGCGGCCTGCTCTATCTGCACTACACCGAGGTACTGCATATCAGCGAGGTACTGAGCCCGGAAATCGCCCAGGTGATTGCCAGCCGGGTGCGCGAGCATCTGAGCCGGCGCTCGGGCACAGCGCCGGGAGGTATGACGAGCTGATACCAGCGCCGCCGCCCTTCAATGGAAAATGGACAAAAAAAAGGTCACGACAATGTCGTGACCTTTTCAATTTGGTTGCGCGAGAAGGATTTGAACCTCCGACCTTTGGGTTATGAGCCCAACGAGCTACCAGACTGCTCCATCGCGCGGTATTTCCAAATTATAGCAGGCTTTGCAGCCTGCCCTGACTTATTCAGCTGCTGCAGCGGCTTCTTCAGCGCGCTCGACCAGTTCCACATAGGCCATGGGAGCGTTGTCGCCCACGCGGAAGCCCATCTTCAGGATACGTGTGTAGCCACCGGGACGCTGAGCGTTGCGGGGACCCAGCACGTTGAACAGCTTGGTCACGCTGTCGCGGTCGCGCAGGCGGTCGAAAGCCAGACGACGGTTAGCCACGGTATCAACCTTGGCCAGAGTGATCATGGGCTCGATGACGCGACGCAGTTCCTTGGCCTTGGGGACCGTGGTCTTGATTGCTTCGTGCTCGATCAGCGAGTTCATCATGTTCTGCAGCATTGCCTTGCGGTGTGCAGAAGTGCGGTTCAGTTTGCGGAGGCCGTTGCCGTGACGCATGGTGCTTTTCCTTTGCTCCCCGTTTTTATCCGGAGATCTTTTCTAAATTAAATCAGGCAGCCGTATCAGGTACTGCCCGAGGCACTTGGACTTTGCCGGATCAACTCCAGCAAAGTCCTCCATTGTAGCAATTAACGCTTTTCCAGGCCAGCGGGTGGCCAGTTTTCAAGCTTCATGCCCAGAGTCAGACCGCGGGAAGCCAGAACTTCCTTGATCTCGTTGAGCGACTTGCGACCCAGGTTGGGAGTCTTGAGCAGCTCGTTTTCGGTACGCTGGATGAGGTCACCGATGTAGTAGATGTTCTCTGCCTTGAGGCAGTTGGCAGAACGCACGGTGAGCTCGAGCTCGTCCACAGGACGCAGCAGGATGGGATCGAACGACGTGGCAGCGCCGCGGCCACCGGCAGGAGCGTCGAACACGCTGGCGATATCGCCACCGTCGAGCTGGGCAAACACTGCCAGCTGCTCCACCAGGATCTTGGCGGATGCACGCACTGCGTCTTCAGCGGTGATGGCACCGTTGGTTTCGATTTCCAGAACCAGCTTGTCCAGATCGGTACGCTGTTCCACACGTGCGGATTCGACAGCGTAGCTCACGCGCTTGACGGGCGAGAACGAAGCGTCGAGCACGATACGGCCGATCGACTTGGTCGATTCGTCACCGTAGCGGCGCACGTTGCCGGGCACATAGCCGCGGCCCTTTTCCACCTTGATCTGCATGTCCAGCTTGCCGCCTTGCGACAGATGGGCGATCACATGATCAGGGTTGACGATTTCTACGTCGTGGGGGGTCTGAATGTCACGGGCAGTGACAACACCTTCGCCATCCTTGCGCAGGCTCAGGGTGACTTCGTCACGATTGTGCAGCTTGAACACCACACCCTTGAGGTTCAGCAGGATGTTGGTCACATCTTCCTGGACACCGTCGATGGAGGAGTACTCATGCAGCACCCCAGCAATCGTCACTTCCGTCGCTGCGTAACCCACCATGGAGGAGAGCAGAACACGGCGCAGGGCATTGCCCAGCGTATGACCGTAGCCACGCTCAAACGGCTCCAGAACAACCTTGGCACGGTTGTGACCAAGTTGCTCGACATTGATTGTCTTGGGCTTCAGCAAATTCGTTTGCATGCAGACTTCCTCTCAATACCCTCGGCTCGTTACACCGGTAAGGCTGGTGAAGCACCCACGGCGCGATGCCTCGCGCCGTGGGGACGGTTTACAGAAATGTCGCTGCTAAAGATTAACGCGAGTACAACTCAACGATCAGGGATTCGTTGATGTCAGCTGCGAATTCATCGCGGTCAGGAGACTTCTTGAAAGTACCTTCTGCCTTGTCAGCAGACACTTCAACCCATGCGGGGAAGCCCACTTGAGCAGCCAGTTGCAGAGCCTCGACCACGCGAGCTTGCTTCTTGGACTTTTCACGCAGGGCAACCACGTCGCCTTCCTTCACGGAGAAAGAAGGAATGTTCACGGACTGGCCGTTCACAGTGATAGCCTTGTGCGACACCAGCTGACGTGCTTCAGCACGAGTGGAGCCGAAGCCCATGCGGTACACGACGTTGTCCAGACGCGATTCCAGCAGCGACAGCAGGTTGGCACCAGTGTTGCCACGCTTGCGGTCAGCAGCTTCGAAGTAGCGGCGGAATTGCTTCTCCAGCACGCCGTACATGCGCTTGACCTTCTGCTTTTCGCGCAGTTGCAGACCGTAGTCGGAAGTGCGCTGACCGGAAGTGCGGCCATGCTGACCAGGCTTGGTGTCGAACTTTGCCTTGTCTGCGATGGAGCGACGTGCGCTCTTCAGGAACAGATCGGTGCCTTCGCGGCGGGAGAGTTTTGCCTTAGGGCCAATATAGCGTGCCACTTGATTTCCTTTGTGTCATCTACCGTGCGCAAACACGGGAGCCGCCCGCGATGCAAATGCACCTGGGCGGCGGTGGGCTTGATAAAAAATTAGATACGACGACGCTTTTGAGGGCGGCAGCCGTTGTGGGGAACCGGAGTCACGTCCGAGATGGAAGTGATACGGATACCCAGAGCACCCAGGGCGCGAACCGAGGATTCACGGCCAGGACCGGGACCCTTGATTTCGACTTCCAGGTTCTTGATGCCCTGTTCGATAGCAGCACGACCGGCCACTTCCGAAGCAACCTGAGCAGCAAAGGGAGTCGACTTGCGCGAACCCTTGAAGCCCTGGCCACCCGACGAAGCCCACGACAGAGCGTTGCCTTGACGGTCGGTGATGGTGATGATCGTGTTGTTGAACGAAGCGTGCACGTGCGCGATGCCGTCAGAAATATTCTTACGAACCTTCTTGCGAACGCGAGCAGCTGCGTTGTTTGCGGGAGACTTAGCCATAATGATCTTTCAATCTCTTATTTCTTCAGAGCCGCAGCACCCTTGCGCGGACCCTTGCGAGTACGGGCGTTTGTGCGGGTACGTTGACCGCGCATGGGCAGGCCGCGACGATGACGGAAACCGCGGTAGCAACCGATGTCCATCAAGCGCTTGATGTTCATCGTGGTTTCGCGACGCAGATCACCTTCCAGAGTCATGGGATTCAGGAAGTCACGGATCTTTTCCAGATCAGCGTCCGTCAGGTCCTTGACCTTCTTGGAATACTCGATACCGCATGCTTCGCAGATCTTGCGAGCTGTAGTGCGACCGATGCCATAGATGGCAGTCAGGCCGATTTCAGCATGCTTGTGCGGCGGGATGTTAATGCCAGCAATACGTGCCATATTAGTCCTCTAATGCTTTCAATCAACCTTGGCGCTGCTTGTGGCGCTGGTCAGTGCAGATCACGCGCACAACACCTTTGCGGCGGATGATCTTGCAGTTACGGCAGATTTTCTTGACCGAAGCCGAAACTCTCATTCTTTTCTCCTAAAACTTTCCATCCACTATCGGCCTATCGACCGGGAAACAATGCCCGCGATAGATCGATGGGCGTCTACTAACTTTTGGCAGGCTGCCCCCTTGGGCAGCCTTGTCATCAAATACCAGCCTTAAAGTTCGCTTTTTTCAGGAGCGACTCGTATTGCTGCGACATCACGTAGTTCTGCACTTGCGCCATGAAGTCCATTGTCACGACCACAATGATCAGCAACGATGTACCACCGAAGTAGAACGGAACGTTGTACTTCAGGATCAGGAATTCGGGCAACAAGCACACGAAGGTAATGTAGATCGCGCCAGCCAGGGTCAGGCGAACCAGAATCTTGTCAATGTAGCGGGCTGTCTGTTCGCCAGGACGAATCCCGGGGATGAAAGCGCCACTCTTCTTCAGGTTGTCGGCAGTTTCCCGGCTGTTGAAAACCAGGGCCGTATAGAAGAAGCAGAAGAAAATGATCGCGGCAGCATAAAGGATGACATAGATTGGCTGACCAGGGGTCAACGTGCTCGCAATATCCTTCAGCCAGCGCATGGATTCTCCTGCACTGAACCAATTCACCACCGTAGCGGGCAGCAAGATGATCGACGAAGCGAAGATGGGAGGAATCACACCTGCCATGTTCAGCTTCAGTGGCAAGTGCGAAGACTGACCACCGTACACCTTGTTGCCGACTTGCCGGCGTGCGTAATTCACCAAGATCTTGCGTTGACCTCGTTCGACATACACGACGAAATACGTCACGGCTGCCACAACGAGAACAATGAAGATTGCCGCCAGAATGCTCATGGCACCGGTGCGCACCAGTTCCAGCAGACCGCCGATGGAGCTCGGCAGGCCTGCGGCGATACCGCCAAAGATCAGTATCGAGATACCGTTGCCCAGACCACGTTCAGTGATCTGTTCACCGAGCCACATCAGGAACAGGGTACCGGCCGTGAGACTGACCACCGCAGTCATGCGGAAGCCAAAACCAGGGTTCAGAACCAAGCCTGCGGAGCTTTCCAGGGCAACAGCAATTCCCAAGGACTGAAACAGCGCCAGGCCCAGAGTGCCGTAGCGGGTGTACTGGGTAATCTTGCGACGACCCGCTTCACCTTCCTTTTTCATCTGCTCGAATGTCGGGACCACGTAGGTCATGAGCTGCATGATGATCGATGCCGAGATGTACGGCATGATCCCCAGTGCGAACACTGTGAAGCGCGAGAGCGCTCCACCCGAGAACATGTTGAACAGATTGAGAATGCCGCCCTGCTGGCCAGAGAACAGCTGCTGCAGCTGCGCTGGGTCGATGCCCGGAACGGGGATATGCGCCCCGATGCGGTATACGACCAGCGCAAGCAACAGAAAAACCAGACGACGACGCAGGTCGCCGAATTTTCCAGTCTTTGCAATTTGAGCTGCGCTAGTAGCCACGGATGTCTTCTTTCAGAACTTTAATCAGGCGATGCTGCCACCGGCAGCTTCGATGGCAGCCTTGGCACCGGCGGTAGCGCCGATACCATTGAGCTTGACAGCCTTAGTCAGTTCACCGCTCTTGATGATCTTCACGACCTTAGCGATAGAGCCAACCAGACCGGCTTGCTTCAGAGCAGCCAGATCGACTTCGGCCAGGCCGAGCTTATCCAGCTCGGACAGGGTCACTTCTGCATTGAACTTCAGCAGATGCGACTTGAAGCCACGCTTGGGCAGGCGACGCTGCAGAGGCATTTGACCGCCTTCGAAGCCCACCTTGTGGTAGCCACCCGAACGCGACTTCTGACCCTTGTGACCGCGACCGGCAGTCTTACCCAGACCAGAACCGATACCGCGACCCACGCGACGCTTGGCGTGCTTGGCGCCGTCTGCAGGCTTGATGCTATTGAGTTCCATCATCAATCCTTTCAGAGAACCTTCACCAAGTAGGCGATCTTGTTAATCATGCCGCGCACTTCAGGAGTGTCCTGCAGTTCGCTGACGCTGTTCAGCTTGCGCAGACCCAGGCCACGCACAGTCGCACGGTGCGACTCTTTGGTGCCGATGGGGCTACGAACCAGCTGAATCTTGACAGTTTGTTGTGTTGTCATGTGCTGGACTCCGATCAGGCGGTGAAGATGTCTTCGACCGACTTGCCGCGCTTTGCTGCCACGTTCGCAGGGGTCGTGGAGTTCTTCAAAGCGTCGAAAGTTGCGCGAACCATGTTGTAGGGGTTCGACGAACCGTGGCTCTTGGCCACGATGTCGGTGATACCCACCACTTCAAAAACAGCGCGCATAGGGCCGCCAGCGATGATGCCGGTACCCTTGGGAGCTGGGTGCAGCTCGACCTTGGCAGCGCCGTGATGGCCCTTCACCGAGTGGTGAATGGTGCCGCTCTTGAGTGCAACCTTCATCAGGTTGCGACGGCATTCTTCCATCGCTTTTTGCACGGCAGCAGGCACTTCCTTGGACTTGCCCTTACCCATGCCAACGCGACCGTCACCGTCGCCAACCACGGTCAGTGCAGCGAAGCCGAGAATACGACCGCCCTTCACAACCTTGGTGACGCGGTTGACCGCGATCATTTTTTCGCGCAGACCGTCGTCACGACCTTCGTCTTGCACTTTGGGGGAAAATTTAGCCATTTGTATCCGCTCCGCTTAGAACTGCAGGCCCGCTTCGCGAGCGGCTTCTGCCAAAGCCTTCACGCGGCCGTGGTATGCAAAACCGGCGCGGTCGAAAGCCACTTTCTCAACGCCAGCAGCCTTAGCCTTCTCAGCAATGCGCTTGCCGATCAGCGTGGCGGCGGCCACGTTGCCACCCTTGCCAGCGGCGCCGAGTTGCGAACGCACTTCGACTTCTGCAGTGGAGGCCGAAGCCAGCACGGTAGTGCCGTCTTCCGAAACCACGGAGGCGTAGATATGGAGATTGGTGCGGTTCACGCTCAGACGTGCAACGCCTTGCTGGGCAATGCGGATGCGAGTCTGACGGGCACGGCGCAGACGCTGCTCTTTCTTGTTCAACATCATGCAGCTCCTTACTTCTTCTTGGTCTCTTTGATCACGACCTTCTCATTCGCATAGCGAATGCCCTTGCCCTTGTAAGGCTCGGGAGGACGAACGGCACGGATCTCAGCAGCCAATTGACCGACCACTTGACGGTCAGCACCCTTGATCACGATTTCAGTCGGAGTGGGGGTAGCGACAGTGATGCCGGCAGGCATCTCGAAGTTGACGGGGTGCGAGAAGCCCACAGCCAGGTTCAGCTTGGAACCTTGTGCAGCGGCCTTGTAGCCCACGCCAATCAGCGTCAGCTTCTTCTCGAAGCCTTCCGTCACGCCCTTGACCATGTTGTTGACCAGCTGGCGGATGGTACCGGCCAGAGCGTCAGCTTCACGGGAATCGTTGGCGGGAGCAAAGGACAGCTTGCCGTCGTTGTTGCCGATGGTCACCAGGCCGTTCAGAGCCAGCGACAGATCGCCGCCCTTGCCCTTGACCTTGATGGTTTCAGCGTTGATGGACACATCCACACCTGCGGGGATGGTCACAATAGCTTTTGCTACGCGAGACATTTCAGTATTTCTCCTTAATGTCCGTTAGGCCACATAGCACAGCACTTCACCGCCGATACCGGCAGCACGTGCTTTGCGATCAGTCATCACGCCCTTGGGAGTAGTGACGATGGCCACACCCAGGCCGTTCTGGACCTGAGGAATTGCGTGACGACCCTTGTACACGCGCAGGCCGGGACGGCTCACACGTTCGATACGCTCGATCACAGGGCGACCGGCGTAGTACTTCAGGGTAATTTCGAGTTCGGACTTGCCACCTTCGGACTTCACTTCGAAGCCGTCGATATAGCCTTCTTCCTTCAGCACTTGTGCGATGGCAACCTTCACCTTGGAGGAAGGAGCCGACACAGTGGCCTTGGAGACCAGTTGTGCATTGCGGATGCGGGTCAGCAAGTCAGCGATGGGATCACTCATGCTCATGTTTAATCTCTCCTGCTTGCTTACCAGCTGGCCTTGGTGACACCGGGGATGTCGCCAGCAAAGGCCAATTCACGCACCTTGGCACGACCCAGACCGAATTGGCGGAAGGTACCGCGAGGACGGCCAGTGATCTCGCAACGGTTACGCTGGCGAGTGGGGTTCGAGTTACGGGGCAGCTTCTGCAGACCCAGGCGAGCGGCGTCGCGCTCTTCGTCGGAACGCTTCACGTCGCCGGCGATTGCCTTCAGTTCTGCATACTTGGCAGCATACTTGGCTGCCAGCTTTTCGCGCTTCAGTTCGCGCTGAATCATTGCTACTTTAGCCATGCGCCACCTCAGTTCTTGAAGGGGAATTTGAAAGCGGCGAGCAGTGCCTTGCACTCTTCGTCGTTCTTCGCTGTTGTCGTGATGCTGATGTTCAGACCACGCAGAGCGTCCACCTTGTCGTACTCGATTTCGGGGAAGATGATTTGTTCTTTGACGCCAACGTTGTAGTTGCCGCGACCATCGAACGAACGACCCGAGATACCACGGAAGTCACGCACGCGAGGCAGAGCCACGGTCACGAAACGGTCCAGGAATTCGTACATCTGAACGCCACGCAGGGTCACCATGCAGCCGATAGCTTGGCCTTCGCGGATCTTGAAACCAGCGATAGCCTTCTTGGCCTTGGTCACCACAGGCTTCTGACCAGCAATCTTGGTCAGGTCAGCCACGGCGTTGTCCATCACCTTCTTGTCGGCCACGGCTTCGCTCACACCCATGTTCAGAGTGATCTTGGTCAGACGGGGCACTTCCATAGCGGAGGTGTAGCCGAACTTTTCCTTCAGTTCAGCCGCGATCTTTTCGCGATAGAGTTTTTGCAGTCGTGCCATGTGTTACTCCTTAGGCGGCGATTTCAGCGCCATTGGACTTGAACACGCGAACACGTGTGCCGTCGGCGTTCACCTTGATGCCCACGCGATCGGCCTTGCCGGTCGCTGCATTGAAGATAGCCACGTTGGATTGGTGGATAGGCATGGCCTTTTCCACGATACCGCCGGTGGTGCCCTTCATGGGGTTAGGCTTGGTGTGCTTCTTGACCAGGTTGACACCGTCCACGATCACGTGGGAGTCATCCTTGCGCAGAGAAACCACGCCACGCTTGCCCTTGTCACGGCCGGTCAGCACGATAACTTCGTCGCCCTTGCGAATCTTGTTCATGGTGCTATTCCTTTAGAGAACTTCAGGGGCCAGCGACACGATCTTCATGAACTTTTCGGTACGCAGTTCACGAGTCACGGGGCCAAAGATGCGGGTGCCGATAGGCTCCAGCTTGGCATTCAGCAGCACGGCGGCATTGCCGTCGAACTTCACGAGCGAACCGTCTGCACGACGGATGCCCTTGGCGGTGCGCACCACCACAGCACTGTAGATCTCGCCTTTTTTGACGCGACCACGAGGAGCTGCTTCCTTGACGCTCACCTTGATGATGTCGCCAACACTTGCGTAGCGACGATGAGAACCGCCCAGCACCTTAATGCACTGAACAGACTTCGCGCCGGTGTTGTCGGCAACCTCTAACCGAGATTCTGTTTGGATCATTTCAATATTCCCAACTTGCTCCAGCAACGCTCGACAGCCCCAGAGTCTTCTCAAGGGCTGATCAAGCAGCCGGTCAGTCTTGGGCCCGTCGTCCACCTTCCGGACCATTCCGGAGGGCTTCCCGCTGGGCAGAAAGTTCCACGCTTTCAAACGTGAAGCAGGAGATTGTCGCAGGAAATCCTTTGTGCGTCAAGCGTTTAGCCTGCAATACCCGCACTGATTTCACTGGCGCAAAGCCTGGCAGACAGGCCTTTCGCACTTGCAACCAAAACAATAGCGCATAGCGCTCCTAGAGCATTGATTTCAAACAATATTTGATCTGAAATCAACAGATAGAAAGCGCTGACAGCTCACATTTTCGCAAGACCTGCGGACCACAGCCTGTTGCCCGTACGCCACGCCCCGCAGGGCGGCCGCGCGGATCAGCCCTGGGCGGGCAGATATTGGCGGGTCAGGGCCAGGAAGTCGTTGAGCTGCACATCCTGGGCCAGCTCCTCGGTCAGGATGGCCGCCACGCGGGGCGCGATCTCGGCAGCCTTGCGGGCATCGAGAAAGAGCAGGCGACTGCGGCGCGCCAGCATGTCCTCGACGGTGCGCGCGTATTCGAAGCGGGCGGCAAAGCGCACCATGGCCTCGGAAAGACCGTCCATCAGCCAGTTCTGCGCACCAGGCAGCGCAGCCACGGCGGCAGCATCCGTGCCGTAGGAGTGCAGGCCCTGGCTCTGATTCATGCTGTGCGTGACGGCCGCCTCGGCCGGCGCACCGACCAACGGCAGGTTCACGGTCACCCCGGCAGGACGGCTGGGCAGACGACCGATCTGGAAGCATTCGGCCAGCACATCCTCGGACATGGCCCGGTACGTGGTCCATTTGCCGCCGGTAACGGTCACCAGACCCGTCTTGCTGGCCATCACCGTGTGCTCGCGGCTAATCTTCTTGGTGTTCTCGCCATCATCGTCCTGCGGCTTGACCAGGGGGCGCAGGCCCACCCACATGCTGCGCACATCGGCCAGCGTGGGCTGGCGATTCAGATATTTGCCGGCCTCGCCGAGAATGAAATCCAGCTCTTCGGGGAAAGGCAAGGGTTCGCGCGCCAGATCGTGACGCGGCGTGTCGGTGGTTCCCAGAATCACCTTGCCCAGCCATGGCACGGCAAACAGCACACGGCCATCGGCCGTCTTGGGAATCAGCAGCGCATGATCCGTGGGCAGGAACTCGCGGTCCACCACCACGTGCACGCCCTGGCTGGGCGCCACCATGGGCTTGACGGGCTTGCCCTGGGCCTCGGCATCCTGCTGGCGAAACAGATCCACCCAGGGCCCCGTGGCATTGACCACGCACTTGGCGCGCACGGTGAAGTTGCGGCCCGATTCCGCATCGCGGCAGATCAGTCCAGCAATCTGGTCGTTTTCATAGATCAGCTTCTCTGCCGGGCAGTAGTTGATCAGCAAAGCACCCTTGGCCGCAGCGGTACGTGCCAGCGCCAGCGCCAGGCGCGCATCGTCAAACTGACCATCCCAGTACTTGACCCCGCCCTTGAGACCTTTTTGCTGCACGGTCGGCAGGTATTTCACGGTCTTGGCGCTGGAGAGGAATTCGGTCGCCCCCAGACCGGCCTTGCCGGCCAGAGCGTCATACATCTTGAGGCCGATGCCGTAGAACGGCGTGTCCAGCAGCTTGTACGAGGGCATCACAAAGGCCAGGGGCTGGGCCAGATGCGGTGCGTTGTGCAACAGGGTCGTGCGCTCGTGCAGCGCCTCGCGCACCAGGGAGATATTGCCCTGCGCAAGGTAGCGCACGCCGCCATGCACCAGCTTGGTGGCGCGCGAGGAAGTGCCCTTGGCAAAGTCCAGCGACTCCAGCAGCACGACCTTGAAGCCGCGCGCCGCCGCATCCACCGCCACGCCCAGCCCCGTGGCACCGCCGCCCACGATGGCCAGATCGAAGCTTTCGGTCTGCGCCAGGCGCTCCAGCAGTTGTGCGCGCGTTGTAGCCAAGGGTTGAGTGGACTGGTTCATGGAACGACTTCTGCGGTGATCGCCGCGCCGCCATCATCCAGCGATGAGACGCGCACAGCAAAGAACAAATTTCAGATCGAATATTTTCGCTCTTTTTCGCTTTTAGTGCATTGCAAATCCCAAATATCGATTCGTTTTTGCGCGATTCAAGCCAAAACCACTAGCCCAGCGCCACCCCGGTCAGGCCGCAGCATCGACAATCGGCGCGCTTGCACACTCTCAATGCATGAACTGCATTCTTCTTGCAGCGCCAATTGTTACTGCTGCAACAACTCGCCACGATGACATATAACCGCAGCTTGCTGTCAGACTTCAGACTCGGCGTGGATTCATTTTTGTTTTTTACCGGGCAATTCCATAGAAAATCACCCTATTAGAGGTTCGTTTGGATTCGCTCACAATCCCTGCACTGCCCGCTGCGGCTGGCGCTCTCCCCTATAGAGCTCTTCACCTGCAGCCCGTCCATGCGCCAATAGCACCTATATAACCAGTCATCAGTCATGAACAGCAATCCCCGCCAGTTGCAGCTTGTCGAAGAAGTCCGCGCCCGTCAGTCCACCTCGGTGGAACAACTGGCAGAAATCCTCGGGGTCACGCTGCAGACCGTGCGCCGAGACATACAGAAGCTGGCCGATGCCGGCTTGCTGGTGCGCTTTCATGGCGGCGTGCGCGTGCCCAGCGCCACCGTGGAGAACCTGGCCCATACCCAGCGCCAGGTATTGCATGCCGAAGGCAAGATGCGCATCGCACGCGCCATTGCCGAAGCCATTCCCAACGGCTGCTCGCTGATTCTCAATATCGGCACCACCACCGAAGCGGTGGCCCAGGCCCTGCTGCAGCACAAAGGTCTGCGCGTCATCACCAACAACCTCAATGTTGCAGCCATCCTCAGCAGCAACGCCGATTGCGAGGTCATCGTCGCCGGCGGCGTGGTGCGCACACGCGACCGCGGCATTGTCGGCGAGGCGGCCGTGGACTTCATGCGGCAGTTCAAGGTGGACATTGCCGTGATCGGCATCTCGGCCATCGAGTCGGACGGCAGCCTGCGCGACTTCGACCTGCGCGAGGTCAAGGTGGCGCAGACCATCATCGGCCAGTCGCGCGAAGTCTGGCTGGCAGCCGACCACAGCAAATTCAGCCGCCAGGCCATGGTGGAGCTGGCCCGACTGAACCAGATCGACCGCCTGTTCACCGACGTTGCGCCCTCCGCGCCATTCGATGCCCTGTTGCGCGATGCCGAGGTGCAATGCACCATCGCCCAATGAATGCTGCCCCCCCCTATCTGATTCGCCCTGCGCTGCCCGAAGATGCCGCAGGCATTGCCGGGCTGCTGCATGACATCGGCTGGTTCAAGGCCTACGAAAGTCATTCCACATCCCAGAACACCGAGGCCGTGAAGGCGCTGCTGGACGAGCTGCAGGCCGGGCCGGAGCGCTCTCTGATGCTGGTGGCGCAAGACGCTCAGCAGCATATTCACGGCTACTGCGCCGTGCACTGGCTGCCGGTCGCCGTGCTGCAAGGCTGGGAGGCTTATGTGAGCGAGCTGTTTGTCGCCGAGGCAGCGCGCGGTGCTGGCCTGGGCCAGCAATTGCTGGACGCAGCCACCCAGGCTGCGCGCGAGCGCCATTGCATACGCATCTGGCTGGTCAACAACCGCGAGCGCCCTTCCTATGTGCGCGGCTTTTACTCCCGGCAGGG
This sequence comes from Comamonas sp. HJ-2, assembly GCF_053615495.1. Lineage (NCBI taxonomy): Bacteria > Pseudomonadati > Pseudomonadota > Betaproteobacteria > Burkholderiales > Comamonadaceae > Comamonas > Comamonas sp. HJ-2. The sequence continues at coordinate 204,145 of NZ_JBSIFD010000012.1, forward strand.
CTGGAGCGAGCAGGCCGAAATGGCGCGCTTTGTGCTCCCCCTCTGAATCACGGACAACCCATGACAACCTATCTGCTCGCCCTGGACCAGGGCACCTCCAGCTCCCGCTCCATCGTCTTCGACACGCAAGGCCGCATCGTGGCATCGGCCCAGCTGGAGCTGCCGCAGATCTACCCACAGCCGGGCTGGGTGGAGCATGACCCGCGCGAGATCTGGCGCACCCAGCTGAGCACCGCGAAGGAGGCGCTGGCCAAGGCGGGCCTCAAGGCTGGCGATATCCGCTCGGTGGGCATTACCAACCAGCGCGAGACCACCATCGTCTGGAACCGCAAGACCGGCGCGCCCATCCACCACGGCATCGTATGGCAGGACCGCCGCGCCGAACCCACCTGCGTGCAGCTGCGCGAAGCAGGCCACAGCGACACCATTCTGCAGAAAACCGGCCTGCGCATCGATGCCTATTTTTCAGGCACCAAGCTCAAGTGGCTGCTGGACAACGTGCCCGGCGCACGCGCCGCAGCGCAGGCCGGCGAGCTGGCCTTCGGCACGGTGGATTGCTGGCTGATCTGGCAGCTGACGGGCGGCAAGCGCCATGTCACCGATGTGAGCAATGCCAGCCGCACCATGCTCTTCAATGTGCACAGCAACCAGTGGGATGCCGATCTGCTGGCCCTGCTCGACATTCCTGCGGGCCTGATGCCCGAAGTCCTGCCCTCTGCCGCCGATTTCGGCCAGACGGCGGACGAGGTGCTGGGCGGCTCCATCAAGATCGGCGGCGTGGCCGGCGACCAGCAAAGCGCGCTGTTCGGCCAGGCCTGCTTCGACGCCGGCATGGCCAAGAACACCTATGGCACGGGTTGCTTCATGCTCATGCACACGGGCAGCAGCTTCCAGACCTCGAGCAACGGCCTGCTGACCACATCGGCAGCCCAGGCGGGCAGCCAGCCCCAGTTTGCGCTGGAAGGCAGCGTCTTCGTCGGCGGTGCCGTGGTGCAGTGGCTGCGCGACGGCCTGCAGGCCATCGAGCACAGCGGCCAGGTACAGCAACTGGCCGAAAGCGTGCCCGACAGCGGCGGCGTGATGCTGGTACCGGCCTTTACCGGCCTGGGCGCCCCCTACTGGAAGCCCGATGCGCGCGGCACCATCACCGGGCTGACGCGCGGCACGACGATGGCCCATATCGCTCGCGCGGCCCTGGAGTCCATTGCCTACCAGAGTGCGGCCCTGCTCGGCGCCATGAGCCGCGACGCCGTGGCCACGGGCGGCACGCCGGTCAGCGAGCTGCGCGTGGACGGCGGTGCCTGCGTGAACAATCTGCTGATGCAGTTCCAGGCCGACCTGCTGGGCATTCCCGTGGTGCGCCCGGCCTGCGTGGAAACCACGGCCCTGGGGGCAGCCTATCTGGCCGGCCTGTCCAGCGGCGTCTATCAGAGCACCGAGGAGCTGTCGGCATTGTGGAAGGCCGAGCGCCGCTTCCTGCCCACGCTGGGCAAGGACCGCGCCGACGAGCTGATGCAGCGCTGGGAACAGGCAGTGCGCCAGACCACGGCGCAGTAAAGCCGCTGCACTGGGCGCTGACCAGGCAAGCGCTCAAGTGACCCGTCCTAGATTAGGTTGACACCTAGAGCGGTAATTCAAGCCGGCAGATACCGGCCAGGGACGCCCGATGC